>NZ_VOYP01000006.1:0-118685 GCF_013420235.1 Acinetobacter sp. YH01022
TTGTGCTGGCGACCATAGCAAGAGTGAACCACCTGATCCCTTCCCGAACTCAGAAGTGAAACCTCTTAGCGCTGATGGTAGTGTGGGATTACCCATGTGAGAGTAAGTCATCGCCAGCTCATTATTCTTAAAAAGCCCCTGCATAAAGCAGGGGCTTTTTTTTTGCCTAGAATTAACGAAATTTAAAAGCCAAGAATAAAAACCGCTATATACCTAGATATAAAAAAGCCCCGACAGGATGTCGAGGCCTTTTCGTATGGGTTAAACATATCACTCCTGATCTACCTCCGCATCCTGCTGTTTTGTACTTTTATTCTTGTTGTTTTAGAAACATCCTGTTTCGGTATGGGTTAAATATAGTTTGAACGCTGCCGCATGCCTAGCCTTCATTTTCTGCAGTCCATGTACGCGAAAGCATACAGTAGTGCTTTAAAAATATGCTTCTATGCCCAGATAAGGGCCTTTAAATTTGAGTTTGGTTTCTGCATTTGAACTTTCTTCCAGCTGAATGTCTAAAATGCGATACCCAACTCTGGCACCTACGTCAACCAAGAGGTTATCGATGAAGTTATATTTGAGTTCTGCTTGAGCATCGCTAATTTGTTCATCATTCAGTGCAGCAAAACTGGCTTCAGCTCGAGCACTTAAGCCGGTAAAGGGCAGGTTTACCCCGGCCTGGGCATAAAGCATCGGTAGCGTACTACTGACATCTAATGTGTCGGTATAGTTTTGCAGAATATCTCCGCTTAGACGTTTGGCCCCAAAGCCGACATCGGCATCGACAATATTGTCCAGTACTTCATAATATAGAATGAAATCTGTATAAGTGAGGTCGACCTGATGGCTTTTTACACCTTCAAAACTTTGATCGCTGTCAGCCTGTAAATGACTATGCTTAATTTTTGCATTGGGTAAAAATGGCACCGGATGTTCTACTGCAACCGAGAATGACAGCGCATGATCATCTTCAAGTTGTGCTTGGGGAAAGGACGATGCCGGTTGGGTTAAGTCGGTGCTGTAGTGCCAGTAATCAATATTGCCTTTAACCGCAATAACATCGGCTTGGGTGGAGCTGAATGCGCCCAGTCCTAGGGCTAAGCAAAGAATTTTGAATGATTGCATAAGAATCCTGAAGTGAGGTGAACTGTTATTTTTGGAAAATCTTTTTGTGACTTAAATGCAGCGGAAGCAAACTTAACTCAGCGCATCATATAGTGAATGATAAAAAATTGCATTGTTGTTGTTTCTCAAAATTACAGGAAATTTATCTCTCATCTTTAGTAAACGAGTTGAAAAAGCCATGCGGCATTTAATTTTTAAATCGTTATTCCACCACCATAAATAAGTAGATTGAAGCATCTTAAGATAACTTCAGGTTTTTATATGTAATTTATGTATTCCCAAAAGTTTATTATTCAATAATAAAGAGAGATTAAAAATAAGCCGATTAAATGAGCATTCAAACTCAACAGATTATAAAAATGAAATGTTTGGTAAATAAATTACAGAAAATTTTTATAAAAGTGAGTATTGTTAAGTTCATATAAAGGATGGGTATTGATCAACATTTTTAAGCAAAATTTGATCCTTACTGATCTGTTTGCAATTTAGAATACTGCACCCAAAAGGTGACCTCTAAATCAGACACAAGAATTATTTTTGAATGGTACTTTTTTTGCTTGCGATATAAACCCGATAACAAGCAGCAACTGAAGATACCGAAGGTTTAGGTGTTGTATGACAGATTCTCGTGAAAATTGGACCTCACGATCCGGCTTTATTATTGCCGCTATCGGATCGGCGGTCGGTTTAGGTAATATTTGGCGCTTTCCATACGTTGCCTATGAAAATGGCGGTGGTGCGTTTCTTATCCCTTATTTGATTGCTTTAATTACTGCGGGTTTACCGCTGTTATTTCTGGACTATGCGGTCGGGCATCGTAGCAGTGGCTCGCCTCCGAAAGCCTATCGTAAGCTATTCCGGGGAGGCGAAACCCTGGGATGGTGGCAAGTTAGTGTCTGTATCATTATTGGCTTGTATTATGCTAGCGTTTTAACCTGGGCAGGCAGTTACGTTTATTTCTCGATTGGTCAAATGTGGGGCAGCGACCCGGAAGGGTTCTTCTTTAAAACCTATTTGCAGACTTCAGAGGCAACAGGTTTTGACCCGCGTTTTGTCAGTCATATTTTTTGGCCATTGGCTGGAATTTGGGTACTGACCTTAATCATTTTATATGGTGGGGTGAAAAAAGGCGTTGAGCTTTCCAACAAGATTTTCATGCCATTATTGTTTGTTTTATTTACCCTGTTAGTGATTCAATCCCTACGTTTGCCGGGTGCAGTGGAAGGCTTGAATGCCTTCTTTACTCCGAACTGGGCAGCCATGATGGACTATAAAGTCTGGCTGGCGGCGTATGGCCATACCTTCTTCTCATTATCCGTCGGTTTCGGGATCATGGTGACCTATGCATCTTACCTGAAGCCGAAAACCAATCTAACCGGTTCAGGTTTAATTGTGGGCTTTGCCAATGCTTCAACTGAAATTTTAGCAGGTATTGGGATTTTCTCAGCGCTGGGTTTCATGGCGTATAGCTCGAACAGCAATGTACAGGACGTGGTGAGTGGCGGTATTGGGCTGGCCTTTATTGCCTTCCCTAAAATCATTTCCAGCTTGGGTGCGGGTGCAGATTTATTTGGTATCCTGTTTTTTACCTCATTGTTTGTTGCCGGTATTTCATCGATGGTCAGTATTTTGGAAGTTCCAATTTCTGCCATGATGGACAAGCTGAAATGGGGCCGTAAGAAAGCGGTTACCATTGTTGGTGGCGGTAGTGCCTTGGTTTCTATCGTTTTATTCTCCAGTGTCAATTCGATTAAACTGGTGGATATCATTGACCATTTCATCAATAACATCGGTATTATTGGTGGTGCATTAATTTCAATTATCAGCATTGCCTGGTTTAAGCGTTCAGCTTTGCTTGAGATCCGGAATCACGTTAATGCCATTTCAACCGTGCATTTAGGCAAAGGCTGGGATTTTACCCTAACGGTCATTACCTCGTTGATTTTATTGATTACATTGGCCATGACCATTTATAACTTGTTATTAAAAGGCTATGGTGACTATAGTATCAGTATGCAGTGGCTGTTTGGCTGGGGCTGTGTGATTTTCTGTGCTGTGGTGGCGTTTGTTTTAGCCAGAATGAAAGATCGCTAGGAGAATAAACATGAATACTTCAGCAATTGTCATGATGATTATCTCGATGCTGTTTTTATGGGGCGGATTGGTGTTATCTATTCTACACTTGATGAAACATCCGGAAGAACTGGATGAGGTGCTGGAAGAAGTGAAAGACCAACATACGCTTTAAATCCGTAAATACTTCAGTTTATACGGTTACAAAAGAAAGCCATTATCATTGACGATAATGGCTTTTTTGTTTCTTGAATACTTGTGTCTTGAATGGAGAATGCTGTTGCCCAACCTTGTGCTATCACAAGTCTGGGTCGCATTTGCACCGATCTTCCTGGCAGCATGGCATATCTCAATAAAAAAGGAGGGTTTTTGCTCCCTCCTTTTTTAAGTATATGGCTTAAGCTGTTTTCTGGATACGGCAATAGAAGAAACCATCGCCCCGGCCGACTTGCGGCAGCAATTGGCGACCATGGATTTGTTCAATGCCCCAGTTGGCTTCAATTTTGATTTCTTTGGCATCTGGATGGTTGGCGAAGAACTCGACCATTTGCTGTTCATTTTCTGCTTTTAAAATCGAGCAGGTGATGTAAAGCAAGGTGCCACCGACTTTCAGTTGTTGCCACATGTTGTCCAAAATCTGTTTTTGCAGTTGGACTGTTTTGGCAATATCAGTTGATTGACGCAGTAAACGGATGTCTGGATGACGGCGCATCACCCCAATCGCTGAACAGGGTGCATCTAAAACAATACAATCAGCCGGTTCAGGTGCTGTCCAGGTTACGGCATCTGCGGTGACAATTTCAACATGTTTGCCATCTAACAGCAGACGCTCCAGGTTTTCAGAAACACGTTTTAAACGTTTTTCATCCTGATCGAGGGCAATCAGTTTTTTCGGCTGATATTTCTCTAAAATGTGCGCAGTTTTACCACCTGGTGCCGCGCAGGCATCAATCACGATTTTGCCATTCAAGTTCGGCAATAAAGTAGCGCATAGCTGGGCATGCTCATCCTGTACCGAGAAACCGCCAGCTTCAAAGCCCGGTAAACTTGGAATGTGCAGGCTTTCGTCCATGACAATCCCGACTTCAGAAATTTCGCAGCGATGTGCATCGATGCCTTCATCTTCCAGAATGTCGAGATATTCGTCACGGCTGACCTGGCGTGTGTTAACGCGTAAAGTCAGTGGCGCAAGCTGTTTCAGCTCATAGCTGAGTTCAGCAAATTGATCGCCCCAGTCTTTTTTCAGACGTTTAGACAACCAGCTTGGTAAATTCGTCGCTTGTTCAAGCACGTCATAGAACTGCTCAGTTTCACGGGTAGCACGACGTAAAATCGCATTCACTACGCCACTTAAACTTTCCATTCCCAATTGTTTGGTTGCTTCAACGGTTTCAGAAATCGCGGCATGTGCAGCCACGCGGGTGCACAGCAATTGGTATAAACCAAGGTACAAACAAGTTTCAACCACTTGATTATCCAGTGGTTTAGAGAGTAATGGTAAAGTCAGTTGTTTCAATGCATGCCATTGACGTAAACAACCCAGTACCAATTCATGGAACAAAGCACGGTCTTTGTCTGACACGATGTTCATTTGCTGCGCCAGCACTGATTGCAGCGATTGACCATTTTGGACAGCCAATAACGTCTTCACCACCTGAGCACGTAAATTAAGGTTTTTGGCTGAGGCGTTGGGAGATTGCTTCATTATAAAATTTGTCCAATAGTCAGTTTTTGGGTTTGTAAAATTTGTACAGGGTTAAGCGGTTTAGCGCCCGGCCATTGTAAAGCAGTCAGCGTGATGACCGTGTTATTTGCACAGGCAACATGAACGCCATCTTTATCAATGGCAATGATTTCACCCGGTTGAGCATTTTCCGCAGTAGCATGAGATAACTTGGAATTCCACACCCGCAAGTTGTTTTTCTCGTCGAGTACAATAAATGCCACTGGCCACGGGTTAAAGGCGCGGATATTACGGTCAATCTGTATGGCATCCGTAGACCAATCAATTTCTGCTTCGGCTTTGGAAAGCTTGTGAGCATACACAGTCAATGCTTCGTCTTGCACTTCACGGGTCGCCAGGTAGTGTTGCAGTTTTTCTTCCGACGCTAAAACAGCTGCAATGGCACTTGCACCTTGTTCGGCCAGTTTGTCATGCAACGTTGCAGAAGTGTCGCTTGCTTCAATCGGACAGATGGTTTTAAACATCATGTCGCCGGTGTCCAGACCCGCCGCCATTTTCATGATGGTCACGCCAGTTTCAGCATCACCTGTGGCAATGGCACGCTGAATCGGCGCTGCACCACGCCAGCGTGGCAACAGTGAACCATGGATGTTGAGACAGCCATATTTAGGTGTATCGAGTACCACTTGCGGTAGAATCAAGCCATAAGCGGCCACCACCATCACGTCGGCATTTAAAGCTGCCAGTTCTGCCTGTGCAGCCAAGCCTTCTTCAGTCGAAGATTTAAAATGAAGCGGCTGGTAGACCGGAATATTATTGGCTAAAGCCAGCTGCTTTACAGCAGAAGCCGTGAGTTTTTGTCCTCGTCCAGCTTTGCGGTCCGGTTGAGTATAGACCGCAACAATGTCATGTTCGGTTTTAAGCAGTGCAGCCAATGCAGTGGCTGCAAATTCTGGTGTACCCGCAAAGATGATTTTCACACAAAAGCTTCCAAATAAACGTGATGTCTATTATAAGGCAAAAGCATTTATTCACCTAAATTGAGTCTGAATACAGACCGAAGAAGCCTATTTTTATAAAAAAAACTTATGCAAAATTTAAAAATTATTCATGAAAGTTTTGCATTGTCTGGCCGGGGATGGCGGTATAGTAGATTTCAGTTAAAGATTTTTGTCGTCAAATCACGAAGTTCAAATTATAGACCCATCTACCCCTATACTAAGATGAAAATGCCATCTTGAAAAACAATGGCTTGGTGTATGATAGGTTGGAAATTCGACTGATTTCATGCTCTCGATCTGTAAGATTTCGCCAGAGTGAATGAGCTCATTCAACTCAAGCACAAACTTTGTTGGAATAACACAATGCCTGACTATCGTTCAAAAACATCGACACACGGAAGAAACATGGCGGGTGCGCGTGGCTTATGGCGCGCAACTGGGATGAAAGATGAAGACTTTGGCAAGCCAATTATTGCTGTCGTCAACTCATTCACACAATTTGTTCCAGGTCACGTTCATTTAAAAGATCTTGGTCAACTCGTGGCTCGTCAAATTGAAGCATCAGGTGGTGTGGCCAAAGAATTCAATACCATAGCCGTGGATGACGGCATTGCCATGGGTCATGATGGCATGCTGTATTCATTGCCTTCACGTGACCTGATTGCCGACTCGGTGGAATACATGGTCAGTGCGCACTGTGCCGATGCCATGGTGTGTATTTCCAACTGTGACAAAATCACCCCGGGGATGTTGATGGCAGCGATGCGCCTGAACATTCCAGTGGTATTCGTGTCGGGCGGTCCAATGGAAGCGGGTAAAGTCAAAATCCGCGGCAACGACAAAGCGATTGACCTGATCGACGCGATGATCGTGGCGGCAGATGACAACTATACGGATGAAGAAGTGGCTGAATACGAACGTTCTGCCTGTCCAACCTGTGGTTCATGTTCAGGCATGTTCACTGCCAACTCAATGAACTGCTTAACTGAAGCATTGGGTCTGTCCTTACCAGGTAATGGTTCAACTTTAGCAACCCACGCCAACCGTAAAAAACTGTTTGAACGTGCAGGCTCGTTAATTGTTGAATTAGCTAAACGCCACTATGAACAGGACGATTACAGTGTATTACCACGTTCAATGGTAACCAAAGCATCGTATGAAAATGCCATGACGCTGGACATTGCAATGGGTGGTTCAACCAATACGGTACTGCACTTGTTGGCAGCTGCAAATGAAGCGGGCGTTGATTTCACCATGGATGATATCGACCGTTTATCTCGTAAAGTGCCAGTACTGTGTAAAGTCGCGCCTGCGAAAAATGATGTGCATATGGAAGATGTACACCGTGCCGGCGGTATCATGTCCATTCTAGGTGAACTGGATCGTGCTGGCTTACTGAATACGTCTGTGGGTACTGTCCACGAAGCAACCCTGAAAGATGCTTTGGACAAATGGGACATCATCCGGACTGAAAATGAAGAGGTTTACCAATTTTTTAAATCGGCACCGGGCGGCGTACCAACACAAACTGCTTTCTCACAAGACCGTTACTATTCGCGTTTAGATGGTGACCGTGAAAATGGCGTGATTCGCAATGCAGCACATGCATTCTCGAAAGACGGTGGTTTGGCCGTGCTTTACGGCAACATCGCACTGGATGGCTGTATCGTCAAAACTGCCGGCGTTGATGATTCAATTTTGAAATTCAACGGTACTGCCCGCGTATTTGAAAGTCAGGATTCTGCGGTAGAGGCGATCTTGGGTAATGAAATTAAAGCCGGTGACGTAGTCGTGATTCGTTACGAAGGTCCACGTGGTGGTCCGGGTATGCAGGAAATGCTGTACCCAACCAGTTACCTGAAATCGAAAGGTTTAGGTAAAGAATGTGCCTTGCTGACTGACGGCCGTTTCTCGGGTGGTTCATCAGGTTTGTCGATTGGTCACGTTTCACCTGAAGCGGCTGAAGGCGGTGCCATTGGTCTGGTTGAAGATGGTGATTTAATCGAAATCGATATTCCAAACCGTACTATCAACCTGGCTGTGGATGAAGCAACTATGGCTGCTCGCCGTGAAGCACAAGAAGCGAAAGGCTGGCATCCAGTGGAAGAGCGTCCACGTAAAATTTCCAAAGCCTTGAAAGCGTATGCCATGCATACCACCAGTGCGGCAAAAGGTGCGGTACGTGAAATCTAAGCTTTAGATTTTTACTAATAAAAAGCACTCCAGATGGAGTGCTTTTTATTGATTATTGAAAATAGCATGGTCGCATTTTATTTTGTGATTTTGAAATAGGATTGCGTAGACGATGTTTTCCTGATGCAGCGTCCTGAACAAGTTTAAAGCACTGCTTTTAAACGCAGTGCAAGACAGGAAAACAGCGACATCCATGTCACTTTATCATGTGATCTGATTCGGGTAGAAAAACAATAAATGGGTGAATGAGATACACAGAGTTTCACTTTTACATATCGTATGCCTTCTATACAATGATCTTAGAATAATTTGCCAAAGACTGAAGCTGAAAATCAGTCATCGCCAAGGAAGAAACCAATGAGTAAAGATAATATCCGTGAGCACTCTGCCCCGGTTTACGAAGGCATTGAAAATGCGCCGGCACGTTCCATGATGCGCGCGACTGGTTTTAAAGATGCCGACTTTAGCCGGCCTTTTATTGGTATTGCCTCAACCTGGGCCAATGTCACGCCGTGTAATATGCATATTGATGGTCTAGCGCGTGAAGTGGAAAGAGGCGTGAATGCCGCAAATGGCAAGGGGATTATCTTCAATACGATTACCATTTCTGACGGTATCTCAAACGGTACGGAAGGGATGAAGTACTCACTTGTCTCCCGTGAAATTATTGCCGATTCGATTGAAGCGGTGGTGGGTTGTCAGGCTTATGATGGCGTGATTGCGATTGGTGGCTGTGACAAGAATATGCCGGGCTGTATCATGGGCTTGGCGCGTTTAAATCGCCCAGGTCTGTTTATTTATGGTGGAACCATTAAACCGGGTGCTGGCCATACCGACATGATTTCGGTGTTTGAAGCCGTGGGTCAGCATGCCAAAGGCGAAATCAACGAGATTCAGGTCAAGCAGATTGAAGAAGTCGCATTGCCGGGACCAGGTTCCTGTGGCGGCATGTATACTGCCAACTCGATGGCTTCTGCAATTGAAGCCTTAGGCATGAGCTTACCGGGTTCATCGGCGCAGGAAGCGGTGTCTGAAGAGAAAAAAATTGACTGTCTGCGTGCCGGTGAAGCGGTGATGAACTTGTTACGTCTGGACATTAAACCGCGTGACATCATGACCAAGGCAGCCTTTGAAAATGCGATTAAAGTGCTGATTGCGCTGGGTGGTTCTACCAATGGGGTGCTGCATCTGTTGGCGATGGCCCATACTGCAGGTGTGGAACTGACTCTGGACGATTTTGTACGCATTGGGAAAGACATTCCTGTGGTGGCGGATGTGCGTCCATCGGGCAAATATCTGATGTCGGAACTGATTGCGATTGGCGGCATTCAGCCGCTGATGAAACGCATGCTGAATGCCGGCATGCTGGATGGTTCCTGCTTAACCGTAACCGGTAAAACCTTGGCTGAAAATCTGGCAGATGTAGAAGATTATCCAGAAGGTCAGCAAATTATTTTGCCCTTTGATGCACCCATCAAAAAAGACTCGCATCTGGTGGTGCTAAAAGGCAACCTGTCACCAACGGGTGCGGTAGCAAAAATTACAGGTAAAGAAGGCCTGTATTTTGAAGGTCCGGCACGCGTGTTCGAAGGCGAAATTGGTGCCATGCGTGGTATTTTAGATGGTGAAGTGCAGGAAGGCGAAGTGGTGGTGATTCGTGGTGAAGGGCCTAAAGGCGGACCCGGTATGCCGGAAATGCTGAAACCGACCTCGGCCATTATTGGTAAGGGCTTAGGAAAATCTGTAGCGCTACTCACCGATGGCCGTTTCTCAGGTGGCAGCCATGGCTTTGTGATAGGTCATGTCACGCCTGAAGCCTATGAAGGCGGGCCGATTGGTCTGGTGAAAAATGGCGATAAAATTTCCATTAATGCCGAAACCCGTGAAATGACACTGCATATTTCCGATGCAGAACTGGCAGCGCGTAAAGCAGCCTGGGTCAAGCCTGAACCGAATTATCGCTATGGTGCTTTGGCGAAGTTTGCCAAATTGACTACAGGTGCTGAAAAAGGGGCAGTGACCGATCTAAATTTAGATGTATAATTGATCATTACCTAACAAATTGTTATAAACCCTTGTAGCACACAAGGGTTTTTTTTCGAGGCTGATCTCATGTCACTGTTACGCCGTTGGTTTGATCCACTTCGATCGAGTTGGTTTTATCAAAAGCCGACCCGTCAGGTGGAATTATCTACGGAGCAGGGTTTAACCATCCACTTGCGTCTGGATGATGTCTATAGCTATCTGGCTGCACAGCAGTTACCTGAACTTGAAGAAATCTTGAGTGATGAGATCAAACCCTTAAAGGTGATCATTTCCAGTCGAACGGCAGAACCTCCCAATAACATGTCAGAAATGGAGTGGCAAAATTACTGCCTGAACGATGCCAAAATTCTGTCCAAACAGCATCGTTTTAGTTTCCATGAAACCCCCGAACAGCCGTCGCTTGAGGCCATTGCTCAAGCAGAAACAATCCTTCGCAATACTCCCTTACGCGGCCAGGATTTCCTGTATTTACTCGAAGACGTGTTCCACATGCTATGGCAAAAACAGTATGGCAAATTGCGTACTTTACATGCCATGGCCAGCCGCCATCATCCAGCGCAGAATTTTCCGGAACGAATTTTTAACGATAACGAAGTTTTGGTCAGCTATTTTGAATTTGGGGAGCGCAAGTATCATGCGGTGGATGATCTGCTGCGTTTAACCCGCCGTTTAAAACAACAAAAATTACTCACTGGTAATCCGATTTTCCTGATCAACCATATTGAATGGCGTGAACATCTGATCAGTGATGCCGAAGAACTGAATGAAATTCAGGCACTGGATCCGGAACTGGATTTATATATTGCTCTGGAAGACCCGATTTCCTGGCTCTTGTTGGCCTATATTAAAGAAGAGCTGGCCAATTTTTATAATATTCATCTCAATGTTTACCCGCTGTCTTATCACGGACGGGACCTGTTTGACTGGGGGCTGGCGACACGCTTGTCCAAACGTACCGAAGTGAAATTTACCCCGTTTTGCCGTCCTACCCAGCAAGCAACTTATGAGATGGCGAAACTGTTTTATAGCGTGCCTGAAGAGCAGCGTGTGGAAGCCATGTACAGCATTTTGCAGTCAGTCTGGACCAAAGGCAAAGACCTGTCATTCAGGCCGCATTTTGACCAGATCAAGCGTGATTTAGAGATCAATGAACTGAGTACTGAAGATATTGCTGCCAAATTAAAAGAAAATGACATACTCTGTGAAATGAAGTCTCAGCCCGATTTTCCTGTGCTCGAACTGCGCATTGATGGTCAAAGTTATGTGTTTAATAGTTTGTACCGGGTCTGGATGATCGAAAGTATTTTTAGTAATGTTTTAGAAGACCAATATAAAAGTGAAAATGATGATAGCAAAGATGAAGAAAGAGAAATGTGAGTCTTTAGAACAGGCCCGTGCACAGATTGATGCCATTGATACCGCACTCATTGAGATGATTGCCACCCGTCAGTTTTATGTCGATCAGGCTACGCGTTTTAAGCGTACTGTACAGGACGTACAATCTCCGGAACGGGTCGAGCAGGTCATTCAGAAAGTACGTGCACAAGCGCTAGACCAGGGAACCGATCCTGATCTGGTGGAATATTTATATCGTGAAATGATCCAGCGTTTTATTCAGCGCGAATTGAGAGAAATCCGACCATAATTTGATTGCGCGTGGTATAAGCTCAATATAAAAGCTCAACCTGTCCAATAAAAAAGATACCTGAAAAAGTGTCTGAACCGCGCTATTTCATCTGTTACACCAGACGGTAATAGGTATAGCGGACCTGATCATTCTTATAAACCGCATGACTGTTTTGGCGGAAATCAGATACCCATTGGCGGCCGGTATAGGCAGCAATATGGCCGTAAACATGCTTCTGGGTTCTGTTGATAATATAGATATCACCTTCTTGCGGATGATCAAAAGAAGGGTTGATTTTTTTATAGCCAATTGCCTGGAGGGTATGTCCCCAATCTGCAGCTGCCACTGGATGATTCAAAATTCGGGCACCTGCTGACTGTAGTGCAATGCGGATGCTTTGTGCACATTTTTTGGTACTGGTCGCCGACGACATGCTATGTAACTTTTGTGTGAATTTACGTACATCCAGAAAGGGAATGCCTTTATTTTTGGAATTTTTAGCGCCTGAACCTGCCTGGTTTTTCTGGAAATTTTGCGAGATTACCACCGTATTCTGATCCGCAGCATTAATCATATTGCTATGATGTCCATCATAAATCATTCTTCAATCTCTACCTGATTTTCAATTACTTTTAGAAAAAATAGACAGCATTTTTCAGAACTAAAACCCGAATATTCTTTCTTTCAATGGTACAAATGCAATGTTATTACATAGCCCATTCATGCGAAGCGCGTACTTTAAAGAGCTTTTATTTGAAAATCCACCTGTTTTAGTATGATAAATAACCAATTTAGGACGAGAAAAGCGCTAAATTTGCCGCAATCAGGACAGAAAATAAGGACAAGTTAGTTAGTAAATCATGTAGTTAAGATCAACTTAATAATATATTAATAATTGATGGATTTATTATGTAAACATGCAATTACTTGCTTAATTATTAATCAAAAATTAATATTTTGTCATATTTATAGTGGATATTTTTATTCTTTGCAGTCGCAAAAGCCTTAGCTTTTTCTTGAGATTTAGTCTGGAACAGGGTGACTTTTTAACTCCTCATATTCAAATTTCCTCAATCTCAAACATAAAAAAAGCAGCCTTGCGGCTGCCTGAAAATGTGTATTTATCTTTATGATTTATCGCCCAGGCTAAAGAACCAGTTCAGGATGAGGGCTGCAAACGTAGCGGTACCAATACCCCCCAGATTAAAGTTGCCGAATTGCAGGGCAAAGTCACCGGTGCCTAAAATAATAGTCACCGCAGCCACCATCAGGTTTTTGTTTTTAGAGAAATCAACCTTGTTTTCAATCCAGATTTTTGCACCGGCAATGGTAATTAAACCGAAGACCACAATCGATGCACCAGTTAAGATAGCAGTCGGAATGGTATGGATAATGGCACCAAATTTTGGTGAAAGTCCCAACAAAACTGCAAAGATACCGGCAAAAACAAAGATGATGGTGGAATAGACACGAGTCACCGCCATCACGCCAATATTTTCACCATAAGTGGTCATCCCCGGAGCACCGACACCACCCGATAAAGTGGTTGCAAGACCATCGGCAACAAAGGCTTTACCAATATGTGGATCAAGGTTTTCACCGGTCATGGCACCCACTGCTTTGATATGACCCAAGTTTTCAGCCACTAAAATCAAGGCAATCGGCGCAATAATCAGCATGGCATTGGCGTCGAATACCGGTGAGTGGAAGGTAGGAATACCAAACCAGTCTGCCTGTTGAATTGGAGCAAAATTAATGGGTGTGCCATGTCCCATCACATTGGAAACAATATAATAAATTAAGTAAGCTAATAATAAACCGATCAATAACAGCAGACGTTGCAGCAGGCCTTTGGTAAATACCGCAATAGAACCCATGCACATCACCGTGACCAGTGACATCCACATATTGAAGTTATTCCCTGCTACGCCTTTAACAGTCACCGGTGCCAAATTCAGGCCGATGATCATGACCACAGCACCGGTCACTACAGGTGGCATGAGTTTTTCAATCCATTTGGTTCCGGTTGCCATCACAATAAAACCAAAAATCGCATACAGAATACCGCAGGCCATAATACCGCCAGCGGCCAGGGCCAGATTGGTATTGGGTGCACCCGTACCCGATGCGGCATAACCCGTTGCTGCAATGACCACCCCAATAAAGGCAAAGCTGGAACCCAGATAACTCGGCACACGTCCCCCGGTCATCAGGAAAAACAGGATGGTACAGATGCCTGACATTAAAATAGCCAGATTAGGATCAAACCCCATCAGGAAGGGTGCAAGTACAGTCGCCCCAAACATGGCAAAAGCATGTTGTACACCCAAAACTACACTTTGTGCGGGCGGAAGGTATTCATTGGTACCGACAGGACGTGCATCGATACTGCCTTCGTACGGGCGCCATTTGGGAAACCAATTGGACATTTTTTGAGCACTCTAAAAACAAATTGTGCACATCATACGCTTCTTTTTTGGAAGATTTAATCATTGAAACAAAATTTTATTTATACTAATACCATGACTTTTCAAATATTTTTACCATGTGATAAAAATTTTAATAATTAAAAATAACGCTAAATCAATAGTTAATAGGTATGAAGATGGGTTGATACATTCATAAATATTTTTTGTTTTATTTATAAAAATAATGGGAAACTTTTGACCATAAGGTTGAAAAAAGCACATTGCAGGAATGTGCTTTTTCTATGGGAAATCAGAATTTAACCGGTATTACGCAATCCGGCTGCAATCCCGGCAATACTCACCATTAAGGCATGATCGACTGGGGTATGTTCTGCCTGACGTTCTGCCAGATAGCGACGACGGCGTTTCATCAGTTCCGCCTGGAGTAAATGCAGCGGCAGTAAATACGGTTTGCGTACCCGCATAGATTGATCCAGCACTTCATTGCTGCTGAGCAGTTTGGATTCGCCTTTCAGCGCCAGCAAGGTTTGTACCGCATCTTTTAAGCGCTGACGCAGTTCATTGCCCAGGACTTTTAAGTCTTCATCCTCGGTCAAATGTGATTCGTAATATAAGGCGACATTACTATCTGCTTTGGACAATACCATTTCCAGCATGTCAATCAGGGTCTGGAAATATGGCCATTGTTGCAGCATCTCATCCAGCAGTGGTTTTTGCCCTTGATGAATCACTTGGTTAATGGCTGCTCCAGTGCCTAGCCAAGCTGGAAGCATCAGACGGATTTGGGTCCAGGCAAAGACCCAGGGAATAGCACGTAAGGATTCAATCCCACCACTGACCTTGCGTTTTGCCGGGCGTGAACCGAGTGGCAACATTTGCAATTCCAGTTCCGGTGTAACCGTACGCAGGTATTTTACAAAATGTGGATTTTCACGCACAGTTTGACGATACACCTGTACCGACAAATCGGTCATGCTATGCATCAGTTCACGCCATTCATCCTTAGGCACCGGTGGTGGCAATAAGGTTGCCTCTAAAGTGGCTGCGGTATAAATCTCCAGATTTTGTAAGGCAATGCCTTCCAGACCAAACTTGAAGCGGATCATTTCCCCTTGTTCGGTCACGCGAATGGCACCGGAAATCGAGCCTGGCGGTTGTGAAAACAGTGCTTGCTGGGTCGGAGCACCCCCGCGGCTGATGGAACCGCCACGGCCATGGAACAGGGTGAGTTGTACTGCATGTTTTTTTGCCACCGCAGTCAGTTCTTCCTGCGCACGGTATTGCGCCCAGTTGGCAGACATAAATCCGGCATCTTTGGCTGAGTCGGAATAGCCAATCATCACTTCGTGCTTGCCCTGAATATGCTGTTTGTACCAGTGCATATTAAACAGGGTATTCATGGTGCTGGCTGCACCGTCCAGATCTTTCAGGGTTTCAAACAGGGGAACGACTCGAAGTGGATGCTTGATGCCTGCTTCTTTTTGCAGCAATAACACTGCCAAGACATCACTCGGATATTCCGCCATGGAAATAATATACGCACCCAGACTTTCTTCCGGTTGTTCGGCCAGCGTGCGCATGGTGGCAAATACTTCCTGGACATCCGGATGTTCAATCAGGCTTTGTTTCGGTTCATTCAGATGTTTTGGCAACAACGGACGTTTACTTTGCAATTCCTGCAACAGGAAGTTTTGGCGTGCCTGTTCGGTCCAGGTTTCAAAATTGCCTAGACCCAGATATTCAGTAATGGCAGAAATGGCCTGACGATGACGACCGGATTCCTGACGGATATCCAGTTTCAGCAGTTCAATGCCAAAGCAGTTGACGCGATGGATAAAGTCCAGCAGTTTGCCATTGGCAATTTCCGGCAGGTTGCAGGCAATCAGTGAACGGTAGCACAGCAATAAAGGCTGTAATAATTCATCTTTGCTTTTAATGACATGGCTATCATCTGCATCTTGCCCTTGCAGTTTTTGCGCCAGCCAGTGACGGGTGGCTTTGAGGCGTTCGCGGGTATCGCGCAGATATTCACGGTAGGGTTCGGGGTGGCTATGGCCCAGTGCCTGCATCAGTTCATCGCTGCAGTTTTGAATCGACAGTTCCCAGCGCAGGTCTTCCATATCACGCAGATATAAATCAGCCGCTTTCCAGCGCGACAGCCAGAGCACTTCCTGGGTAATGTTATGCGTCACATTCGGGTTGCCGTCACGGTCACCGCCCATCCATGAGGCAAAACGCACTGGTGCAACGGTTAAAGGTAAACGCTGGCCACAGTGATCTTCAACCATTTCATCCAGTTCGCGGATGAATTTGGGAATGGCATTCCATAGGGTTTGTTCAATAGTGGTAAAGCCCCATTTTGCTTCATCGACTGGGGTTGGCCGGTGCTGGCGGATTTCATCAGTCTGCCAGGCGGAACAAATCAGTTGTTTGAGTTCTTGCAGTACGGCTTTGCGTTCACGTGGGGTCAGTTTTTGTTGATCAGACTTAAACAGGCAGTCATTAATATCATCATATTTTTGAATTAAGGTACGACGGCTGACTTCAGTCGGATGTGCAGTCAACACCAGTTCAATTTTCAGTTCACAGATTTGCTTGAATAGCGTGTCGGCTGAAATTTCGTGATCTTTAAATTTCTGGAACAGATGATCGAGCGGATTGGGAGAGGGGGCATGTTCATCGAATTCACTCTTACGGCGACTGCGTACTACATTGTACTGTTCGGCAATATTGGCAAAATTCAGAAAGTGGGTGAATGCACGGGTAAGTGGAAGAATCTCATCATCTTCCAGACTCAGGAATAGTTGTTCAAGCTGTTTTTCGGCTTCTACCTGCCCATCACGTGCACCTTTGGACAGGGCACGAATCTGCTCCACCTGATTAAACAAATCTTGTCCCGCATGTTCCTTGAGGGTTTCTCCCAGTAAGTTCCCAAGTAAGCGTACATCCTCACGCAGTGGAGCATCAATTTGTTGAATCATTTTTTTCATTCTCCTAGGCTACTCCTTTGAATATACCCCGATTCAATGACATTCCAAGTAGGGGGCAGACAAAAGTCGGTAATTTTTTGCTGCTAAAACTAGCAATTGAGTTGCCGTTGGTGCAGTCAGGAAAATGGAATTACAGATTTTAAGATTTTTTCTGATATTTCAGCATAAAGATCTCAATACTGTTCAAGATAATCTGCTGTTTCTCTTCAGCAGTTGGAACTTCCCGGACCCCAAGCAGCACTTCATGATGGCGCAGGCCCAACAGTAAAGAAAGGATCAGTAAGGTCAGGTTTTTTAAAGTTTCTGGCTGAATAAAGCCCAATTCGATAGCCTGCTGAAAAAAGTTTTCCCACAGTGCATTCATACGCAGATGGCAGGCATTATAAAATGTCTGTGCCAGTGGATTTTGTTCCGCCGCCAGTTCCACCAATAAGCGTTCCAGTTTGATGGCTTCTGGCAAATTCGTGATATTGAGGGCCAGCTCACAGGCATGCACAAATTCTTGATAAAAATTACTGTCGGCTTGCAGGTTTAAGGGGCGAGCACTGAGTAATTCTTCGCATGTGGCAACAATGGCACAAACAAATAAATTGGCTTTATCCTGAAAGTGATTGTAGACCGTCAGTTTGGTGACACCCGCTTCCTGGGCAATCTGGTTCATGCTGGAACCATGGTAGCCACACCTTAAAAATAAGCTTTTTGCTGCAGTTAAAATGCGCTGACGTTTTTCTAAGTCTTTGGGGCGACCCACATTTATTTGCACAATTTTTTCCAAAAAAATGAAAAAGGTCATTGATTTGACCCTCGATTCCCAATTAATGTACCGGTAAGTATATTAATTAAAAAACGATCAGTTTAAGATAATGCTTATTTTGCCTTAAAAAACATTTTGAGATAAGAGCCAACCTCATGAGCACAATAAAGATTGCAGTAAAAACCGCCCTGGTCAGCATGATGATTATTTGCAGTGTGACTTTATTGGGCTGCAGTACGGAGGCAACTGAAACAGAACAGGTTCCGTTTGTGATGGTGACTCAGCCGAACAGTACTCATAATGAACAGAAAAGCTATGCTGGAGATGTGCAGGCACGCCAGCAAACAGCTTTGGCCTTCCGGGTGGGCGGACAGATTATCGAACGTTATGTCGATGTCGGTGATCAGGTCAAGGTGGGGCAGGTACTGGCAAAACTCGATGTGAAAGATGCCCAGCTGCAGCTCAATGCAGCAAAAGCTCAACTTGAAAGTGCTCAGTCTGCAGCAAAAATTGCCGCAGATGAACGGCAGCGCTTTAAGCAATTGCTGCCGATGAATGCGGTCAGCCGTTCGCAATATGATGCGGTGGATAATCAGTATAAGTCAGCGATGTCCGCGCTGAAACAGGCGCAATCCAACTATCAGGTCAGCAGCAACCAGACCGGTTATAACCAGCTGATTGCCAATAAAAACGGGGTGATTACCGCACGCAATATTGAAGTGGGGCAGGTGGTCGCGGCAGGGCAGGCTGCTTATCAGATGGCGATTGCCGGTGATCGTGAAGTGGTGATCGGGGTGCCGGAACAGGCCATTTCAGAGATTAAAGTCGGTCAGACGGCATGGGTCACTTTATGGTCCAAACCTGAAGATAAATTTGCCGGCTATGTGCGTGAAATTTCTCCGGCAGCTGATCAGTCCCGAACTTTTAGTGTCAAAGTCGCTTTGCGTGAAGGCAATGCTGCCATTCAGCTGGGCCAGAGTGCACGGGTATTTTTTAACAATAGCCAAAACAATGTACTCAGTGTGCCGTTGTCCAGTGTCTCGGCCAATGGTCAGCAGGCCTATGTCTGGGTGGTGAAACCGGACCAGACTATTCATAAGGTGGCCGTGAACCTGGGAGCCTACGGTCGTGACAGTGTGCCGGTATTGTCCGGTCTAAATCCGCAGGATTATGTGGTGATTGGCGGTGTGCATTTATTGCGTGAACAACAGAAAATCCAGCCGATCGACCGGGAAAATCGTGCCGTGAAAATTCGGGCAGGAGCTGCATCATGAATTTAGGCTCGAACTTTAACCTGTCGGAATGGGCCCTGAAAAATAAAGGCTTGATTCTTTATTTCATGCTGCTGCTCGGCATTGTCGGCATTGTTTCCTATTCCAAACTGGCCCAAAGTGAAGATCCGCCGTTTACCTTTAAGGTGATGGTCATCCAGACCTACTGGCCGGGTGCAACCGCACAGGAAGTGTCGTTGCAAGTCACTGACCGCATCGAAAAGGAGTTGATGAGTACCGGTAACTACGAACGCATCATGGCCTATTCACGTCCCGGTGAATCACTGGTGACGTTTGTCGCCAAGGATTCGCTGCGCTCAAACCAGATTCCCGATGTCTGGTATCAGGTGCGCAAAAAAGTGGGCGATATCCAGCATCAATTGCCGAGTGGGGTGCAGGGGCCGTTTTTTAATGATGAATTTGGCGATACCTTCGGAAATATCTATGTTTTGACCGGTAAAGATTATGACTATGCCATATTGAAGGAATATGCCGACCGTCTGCAACTGCAACTGCAACGGGTCAAGGATGTCGGCAAGGTCAATCTGGTGGGGCTGCAAGACCAGAAAATCTGGATTGAACTGTCTAATACCAAAGCGGTACAGCTCGGCATTCCGGTCACAGCCATTCAGCAAGCCCTGCAACAACAAAATACCGTGGCCAGTGCCGGCTTTTTTGAAACCGGCACCGACCGCATTCAGATGCGGGTCAGCGGTCAATTAAAAAGTATTGATGAACTTAAACAAATGCCCCTGTTGGTGGCAGGAAAAACTATTCAGCTGGGCGATGTTGCGGACATTTATCGTGGCTTTAGCGAGCCGGCCCAGCCACGCATGCGTTTTATGGGCGAAAATGGGATTGGCATTGCCGTATCCATGCGCAAAGGTGGCGACATTCTGGCTTTGGGTAAAAATTTAGAAGCTGAATTTGCCCATTTGCAAAAATCTTTGCCTTTGGGTATGCAGCTAAAAAAAGTTTCCGACCAACCGGTTGCGGTGAAACGCAGCGTGAATGAATTCATGAAAGTGCTGGCAGAAGCGGTGATTATTGTCCTGTTGGTCAGCTTCTTTTCCCTGGGTTTTCGTACTGGTCTGGTGGTGGCATTTTCCATTCCACTGGTGCTGGCCATGACCTTTGCCGGCATGAATCTATTCGATGTCGGACTGCATAAAATTTCACTGGGCGCTTTAATTCTGGCGCTCGGTTTATTGGTGGATGATGCCATTATTGCCATTGAAATGATGGCCGTAAAAATGGAGCAGGGCTATAGTCGGCTGGAGGCAGCAGGTTTTGCCTGGAAAACCACGGCTTTTCCCATGCTAACGGGAACCCTGATTACCGCAGCCGGCTTTTTACCGATTGCTACTGCTGCATCCAGTACCGGTGAATATACCCGTTCTATTTTCCAGGTGGTGACCATTGCCTTGGTAGTGTCATGGTTTGCGGCAGTCCTTTTTGTCCCCTATCTGGGCGATAAACTGCTGCCCGATTTTAATCAAGACCTGCTGCAAAAAGCGCCATGGTATCAGCGCTTATGGGCGCGCTTACGCAGGCAACCCGAACCGCAAGCTGTGCTACATCATGCCGGTGAGCATCATGATCCTTATCAAACCAAGTTTTATCAAAAATTTAGAGGTTGGGTGAGTCAGTGTATTAGCTACCGTAAAACTGTGATTGCGATGACAGTAGGTATTTTTGTGCTGTCGGTGCTGATGTTTAAACTGGTACCGCAGCAGTTCTTTCCGCCGTCTAACCGGGCTGAAATTTTGGTGGATTTAAAGCTGGAAGAAGGGGCATCACTCACGGCTACAGAAAATGCCGTGAAAAAGGTAGAAAAATTCCTGTCGACCAAACAAGGCATCGACAATTATGTGGCCTATGTCGGCACGGGTTCCACCCGTTTCTACTTGCCACTGGACCAGCAATTGCCACAAGCCAGTTTTGCACAGTTTGTGGTTTTGGCTTCATCCCTGGATGACCGCGATGAAATCCGCAAATCTTTAGATCATGAAATCCGTAAATTGCTGCCGGATGTGCGTACTCGGGTCTCGCTGTTGGAAAATGGTCCGCCTGTCGGTTATCCATTGCAGTATCGCGTTTCCGGTGAAGACCTGAATCTGGTGCGTCAATGGGCACATAAGGTTTCCGCCGTCATTGCAGAGAATCCGAACACCACTAATGTTCATCTGGACTGGGGCGAACCGAGTAAGGTCATTCAGCTGAATATTGATCAGGATCGCGCCCGTCAAATGGGAGTATCAACTTTAGATTTGTCACAATTCCTGAACAGTTCCATCAGTGGTGCTGTGATTAACCAGTATCGTGAAAAACGTGAACTGATTGAAATCCGTTTGCGTGGAGACCAGAACGAACGCATCAATGTGGAATCTTTGTCCAGTCTGGCCGTACCGACTGCCAATGGCGGTTCTGTACCTCTGGCGCAAATTGCCAAAATTGAATATAAATTTGAAGATGGCCTGATCTGGCATCGTAACCGTTTGCCGACCATTACCGTACGTGCCGATATTCGGACCAAGTTGCAGCCTGCCACCGTGGTCGGGCAACTTGCCGATAAAATGGATCAGCTACGGGCCGAATTGCCAGGCGGTTATCTGGTTGAAGTGGGCGGTACGGTCGAAGAGTCGGCTCGTGGACAAAACTCGGTCAATGCCGGTATGCCGTTCTTCCTGGCAGTGGTGATGACCTTGCTGATGATTCAGCTCAAGAGTATGTCTCGTGCATTTATCGTCTTTTTGACCGCACCTTTAGGCCTGATTGGAGTTGTACTGTTTCTGTTATTGCTGAATAAACCTTTTGGTTTTGTGGCAATGCTGGGAACCATTGCCCTGTCAGGCATGATCATGCGCAATTCTTTAATCCTGATTGACCAGATTGAACAGGACATTCAGGCTGGACATGATCCTTGGAATGCCATTATCGATGCAACCGTACGTCGTTGCCGCCCGATTGTGCTGACCGCTCTGGCCGCAGTATTGGCGATGATTCCACTCTCCCGCAGTATTTTCTTTGGTCCGATGGCAGTGGCGATTATGGGCGGTTTGATTGTGGCGACCCTGTTGACGCTGTTCTTTTTACCGGCATTGTATGCACAATGGTTTAAAGTGAAAAAAAATAGCCAAACGGAGTAATTTTTTGACAATAATCAGGTGCGAAACGTTGAAAACTTCAATATAGTAGCACCTAATATTTGTATACATTTTTATCAAGCAATTTACTGCATATTAAAACTCTAAACATGCGGTAAATGGGGTTGAAACGCACATGAAGCAAGACAACTTAAGCCGACTTCGCCGTTCCGTTGCGATTTCCTATGTCTTGATGTTTTTCGCGTTATTTACTGTGATTAGTGGCATATTTGCTTATTGGTTTGCGCGCAAAGTCACACAAGTGGATGAAGTGGAGGTCTGGCTTGAAGCCCAAGCCCTCTGGATCATGCGTAATATTGTGATTTATATGATTTTGGTATGTTTTGCAGCACTCTGGTTTATTCCGCTGATTTTCTTTTATTGGGATAGTGCAGTTTGGGTAAAAGGTTGTACCGTTGCAGGCGTGGTTTTCGCCATGATTGCCTTCTTATTCCTGTTGAATGCCTGGCTGAAAGGAATCTCCCGGTTTTTCAAAAATAAAGCCGTTTTCTAATCCGAGTAAATTTTTTTCCCCTCTTTCCCTTGTAAAATTTGTTTCTGTCCCCAATTTCACACCACAGTTAAGTATTAAATAAAATTCCGTGAGGAGCATCGCCAGACATGGCTAAACGTGATTATTATGAGGTTTTGGGCGTCGCTAAAACCGCTAGTGATGATGAAATTAAAAAAGCCTACCGTAAGTTGGCGATGAAATATCATCCAGACCGTAACCCGGACAACCCTGAAGCTGAAGAAAAATTTAAAGAAGCTGCCGAAGCTTATGAAATTTTATCCGACAGTGAAAAACGCAGCATGTATGACCGTATGGGGCACAATGCCTTTGAAGGCGGCATGGGTGGTGGTGGCTTCGGTGGTGGTTTCAGCACTGAAGACATTTTTAGTCAGTTTGGCGACATCTTTGGTGGCGCATTTGGTGGCGGTGGTGGCCGTGGTCAGCAACGTGCACGTCGCGGATCAGACCTGCGTTACGTGATGGAATTGACCCTTGAAGAAGCGGTCAAAGGCGTGAAAAAAACCATTACTTTTACTGCACCTGCACCGTGTGAGGACTGTGATGGTAAAGGCTCTAAAAATCCGAACGATGTTGAAACCTGTAAAACCTGTCATGGTACAGGTCAAGTGCGTATGCAGCAAGGTTTCTTCTCTGTTCAGCAAACTTGTAGCACCTGTCGCGGTCAGGGTAAAATCATCAAGAACCCATGTAATACCTGTCATGGTTCTGGTGTAAAAAACCGTCAGCAAACCCTTGAAGTGACTATTCCTGCTGGTGTGGACAATGGCGACCGCGTACGTTTAACCGGTAAGGGTGAAGCGATTCGTGACGGCCAGTCTGGTGACTTATATGTTGAAGTGGTGGTGCGCGAGCATGACATCTTCCAGCGTGACGGTGCCGACCTGTATATGGATGTGCCGGTATCTATTGCCGATGCTGCATTGGGTAAAGAAATCCAGATTCCAACCCTGGATGGCCGTGTCAGCCTGAAAATTCCTGAGGGAACTCAAACCGGCAAACTGTTCCGCTTGCGTGGTAAAGGGGTTAAACCGGTACGTACCAGCATGCAGGGTGACTTGCTTTGCCGCGTAGTGGTCGAAACTCCGGTGAATTTGACTGCGCGTCAACGTGAGCTGTTAAAAGAATTGCAAGAAACGATGGATGGTGAGGACAGCAAATCATCGCCTAAGAAAAAATCGTTCTTCGGTCTGTTTGATTAATTTCAGACACAGTTTAAAAAAAGGGGGGAATATTGAATATTCCCCCCTTTTTTTATAAGCGCTTATTCGATGATTGGTTTGTCAATAGCTTCGACATCTACCGATTGCGTTGCTGCTTCGCCAGCCGGTTCTTGCTTGGTCGCTGCCGGATTAGTTTCAGCTTTAGCCGGTGTAGAGCTATGGGTACGAATATTTATTTTGACTTGTGATAAGCTTTCCAAAGTATCTCCCGCTTGGATTGCCGGTTCTGCCCACGCTGTGCTGACGATGGTTGCCATAAAAACGGTTAATGCGATTTTTTTCGAATGCATGTTGATTTCCTTATAATTCATCTTTTGATCACTCGTGTTGCGTAGTCTGCGCAGAGATGTTTACAGGGAGATGAAAATCAGCAGCAAAATCATTTATTTTTAATGCTGAACTTTCAATACAGCAACCGGTCGGGGTTGAGCCATTACATCGTGCTTTGGCATAAACATTCATCATGACCGGTTTCTTTTTAAATAAAAAATTTCAGGCTGAAACTTAGTCTCGGTACATAGTTTTGATATAGTAAGAACAATTTAAAATCAACATTGGGAATATGTTATGTCAGCAGCTCCACGCATTGGTGTATTGGGTGCAGGCGGTCGTATGGGACGCATCCTTATTCAGGCCGTTAAAGAAGCAGGTTACCAGCTTGCAGCAGCAGTTGAACGCCCTGAAAGCAGCCTGATTGGTGCAGATGCAGGTGAGCTTGCCGGTATTGGTGCTGTGGGTGTAAAAGTGGTAGGTAGTCTGCAAGAAGTTTTGCAAGACTGTGACGTGGTGATTGATTTTACTGCACCAGTTGCAACTGCTCAGCATTTAAAATTATGCCGTGAAGCAGGGGTGGCAATTGTGATTGGTACCACTGGCATGAATGATGAACAAAAAGCCTATCTGGATGACAGCGCAACGCAAACTCCTGTTGTTTATGCTGCCAACTATTCGGTTGGCGTGAATGTTTCCATTAAACTGTTAGAACTGGCATCTAAAGTGTTTGGTGATACAGTCGATATTGAAGTGATCGAAGCACATCACCGTCATAAGGTCGATGCACCGTCAGGTACAGCACTGATGATGGGCGAAGCCATTGCCGATACTTTAGGCCGTAACTTAAAAGAAGTCGCGGTGTATGGCCGTGAAGGTCATACTGGCCCGCGTGATCGTCAAACCATTGGTTTTGAAACGATTCGTGGTGGTGACATCGTCGGTGAACACACAGTGATGTTTATTGGTGAAGGCGAACGTGTGGAAATTACCCATAAAGCCACCAACCGTATGAACTTTGCCGCAGGGGCCGTTCGTGCCGCAGCATGGGTCGTGGGTCGCGAAGCATGCAAATATGATATGAAAGACGTACTGGGTTTTAACGATATTCAGGTATAAAAAATCGTCAAAATCATTTATAACAATACAACAAAATTAAAATAAGAAGCTCAACGGAATGAAAAAAGTGATCTTGATGGCTTGTGCCGTAGCCTGTTTGGCTGCTGCACAGGCTAAACCTGTCGATAATGCCAAGCTCAGTATTCACAAGAATAATATTAAAGTCTGGACCTACCAGAACAGCCAAAATCCGGTATTTTTATACAAAGCCGAAACCACTTATGATACATCTTTCGAAAAAGCAGTGGGGCTGATTCTGGATGTCGACCATGCGGTGAAATGGGTACCGTATATGGGCAGCGTGAAAGTACTATCGCGCGATGATAAAAAAGGCGAATTTTTATTGTATATGGTGCTGGATTTTCCTTTTCCGCTGAAAGACCGTGATTTGGTGGTGCAAGGCAAAATGATAAAAGATGCTCAAGGCATCATCACGATCAAGAATAAAGCGGTTGATAAAGCTTATGCCAAAAATCCGGATTATATCCGTTTAACCCATTATGAAGGCGATTGGACCTTTCAGAAATTAGCCAATAATAAAGTCAAGGTTTCAACTTATGGTTATGCCAATCCTGAAGGTTCTATTCCTTTAACCTTTGTGAATATGTTTGTACAGCAGCAGCCTTATCAGATGCTGCAAAAGATGAAGACAGAACTTGCCAAACCCTCAAGTATTCCGCTGTTGCCTGAAGCCTTACGCTAATTAACAAAACGAAAAAAATTCCGCATTAGGCGGAATTTTTTCCTCATCGTATCTGATGAAATTTGAATTCAGCCGAATCACATAAAAATTAGAAGTCAGCTTTTAACACAATCCGGTAACGGGCCTGACCCGAATGCAGACGTTCAATCGCTTCATTCAGTTGTGACATTGGAAAAACTTCAATTTGCGGGGCAATATTTTTCCGCGCAGCAAATTTCAGTAACTGACGCAATGCAGCAGGCGAGCCAGTAGGTGAACCGGTAACCGATTTTGCGCCGCCAATCAGCATGCCGGCAGAGATCTGCATCGGTTCAAGTACCAGACCCAGCATATGTACCGTACCGTTTGGAGCCAGTGTGGTTAAATAGGCAGACCAGTCCAGAGTGACATTGACGGTACTGAGTAGCAAATCGAATTTACTACGTTGAGCTTTTAATGCGGCTGTATCACGGCTATTCACCACATGGTCTGCACCCATGGCTTTCAGTTCTTCAGTTTTATCTAAGTTAGACGTGAATGCGGTAATTTCACAGCCCCAAGCTTTTAGCAGTTTGATTGCCATATGCCCTAAACCGCCAATCCCAATCACACCCACATGATGAATGGCCTGAATCTGGTGTTTTAAAATCGGATCAAATACGGTAATCCCGCCACAGAGCAGCGGACCGGCACTTTCCGGATCCAGATCTTCGGGCAGGGGAATCACCCATTGCCAGCCTGCACGGACTTTATCGGCAAAACCACCGGCATGACCCACAATGGTCGCTTTTTTTTCACCGCTACACAGGACTTGCTGGCCCGATACACAAGGATCACAATGCTGGCAACTTTCAGCAGTCCAGCCAATGCCCACGCGTTGTCCCACTTTCAGACCTTTGGCCTCTGAACCCAACTGAATGATAGTGCCAATAATTTCATGTCCGGCCACCACGGGATAAACTGAAGATTTCCAGTCATTATTGATTACTGAAATATCGGAATGGCATAAACCACAATATTCGACTTTGACTTCCACCTGATGCGGCTGGAGTTCTCCGGCATCAAACTGATAGGGTTCAAGTGCTGCACCGGCCTTTAAGGCTGCATAAGCATGGATGAGATTGTCATTCATGGCGGAATCCTTTTATGGTTATAGTCACGTGTTAAGTTGATTTAAAAGTGCAATTATTTTCATGGTCATCGACCATACCGACAGCCTGCATAAAAGCATAGCAGGTAGTGGGTCCAACAAATTTAAAGCCTTTCTTTTTTAAGGCTTTGGATAGTGCAAGGCTAATATCTGTTTGGACCGGTGCCTGACGATAATCCGGCACATCATTGTGTAGGATCTGATGTTGAACAAAGCTCCATAACCAGTTGCAAACATTGATCTGTTGTGGTTTTAGTTCTTGGCTTAAATGCTGCCAGGCCATGGCATTATCACGAATGGCTTTGAGTTTGCCGATGTGTCGGATCAGGCCGGCATCCTGGAGTTTATTTTCCAGTTCTGCATCACTGAACTGGGCGATCTTGGCAATCGGGTATTGAAAGAAATGCTGCCGATAGCAGTCACGTTTTTTCAGTACGGTAATCCAGGACAGACCGGCCTGCTGTCCTTCCAGACACAGCATTTCAAATAAATGCGCCTCATCATGACTGGCTTTGCCCCACTCATGATCATGGTAGGCCATATACAGTGAATCATTCGAGCACCAAGCACAGCGTTGAACCGACATTTTTGATGCTCCTGACCAGGTTTAAAGCTTGAATTCAGTCCATTGATCTTGCTGGTTATCCCAGTAATACAGTTCGGCTTGCGGTAAGTCCGCGAATTGAATCCACATGTCTTTGCCGGCTTTTTCTGCAAAACCGGTACTGATCAAAAGCGCCTCTTCGGTAATTTCCATCACCCAGCCTTGGTGGGTTTCTCCTGCCAACACAATTTTTTGTTGATTGCCTGATTCAGCAAATTCGACCAAACGATTGATCAACGCTTCTGACATGAATAATTCCTAAAAATTAACGTAAATAAGGATAGGGATTCACCACACCACGACCCTTACCCTCCAGGTAAATAGCATAGTGTAAATGCGGTGCCGTATGACGTGCATTACCGGTATTGCCAACATAACCAATCAGATCACCTTTTTTGACATAATCGCCGACATTTAAGCCGCGTTTATGATCATCTAGATGGGCATAGTAATGCCAGCTTCCACCGGGTCCCAGAATCCAAACCACTTTACCACCCAAATTGTTATTGCGTAAGTCGGCAATGAGGCCTTCTGTGGCACTCAATACTTTTGTTCCACGTGGAGCCATAATATCGATGCCTTCATGGGTACGGCCATGACTACGCGAAGCTCCCCAAGTATCCTTTAACTGTCTGGCTTTGATATTTTTTACCGGTATAGGCAATGATGATTTCAGTTGCATACTTTTCAGCTTTTGCACCTGAGCCGGTGGGAGCGGGGTAGAGGACGGTTTTTGCGGCGTCGAGGTACATGCCGCAATCCACAAAATGCTAAAACCCAAGAATAAGGCTGAAATAAAACGTAGCACTGTTCATCCTTTTTTCATTCTAATCTATATGAAATTATTCGAACTACAGTGCCTGACTATCTCATAAATTTAATGCAGAGATCAATTTTTTCATTGCGGTGGGCAGCCCCATAGCCGTTGCACTTTGGGGGGCTAACCATGTGCCATTCAGTTCGATTGCCAGATGTTCCTGCTGGTCAGGATCGACTGCAAAGCAGAGGGCTTCCAGTTGCCAGGTAAAGTGAGTAAAACTATGCATGATTTGCGTCCGTTGAATCACTTTTTTTAAACCTAAAGATTGGTACAGTTGTTCAAATTCGGCAGGATTTTCAATAATCGGCAGGCACCACAAACCACCCCATAAGCCACTATTGGGGCGTTGTTGCCATAACCATTGATCATGAGACTGAATTAGCAAAACTTGTGCTGATTTTACCGGAACAGGTTTTTTGGCTTTTTTAAACGGCAGCTCAGTTTCCAGTCCCTGTTGATGGGCCTTGCAGTGCTGCTGCATCGGGCAATATAAACACAAGGGTTTTTTCGGCGTACAGATGGTTGCTCCCAAATCCATAATCGCCTGGGTATAGTCATGATTGCGCTCAACCGGGCACAACTGTTCTGCCAGTTGCCACATGGCACGTTCATGCACCGGTTTGGACAGGTCATCTTCAATGGCAAAGAAACGTGCCAATACCCGTTTGACATTGCCATCCATAATTACGCCGTACTGACGCAAACCGAGGGACATCAGTGCCCCGGCAGTGGATGGGCCAATTCCGGGAAGCTCGATCCATTCTTCTAATGTCGCTGGAAAATGACCTCGACGAGCCACCATTCCCGCAGCTTTATGCAAATTTCGGGCGCGGGCATAATAACCCAGACCGGCCCAATACGGGGCTACATCATCCCAACTGGCCTGTCCCAAATCTGCTACCGTCGGAAAGCGTTCGATAAAACGCTCGAAATATTGCAGCACGGTTTTCACTTGAGTTTGCTGCAACATAATTTCTGAGACCCAGACTTTGTAGGGGTCGTCCGCGACTTGCCAGGGCAAATCATGGCGGCCATGAACGTCAAACCATGAAAGCAGGGCATTGGCAAAAGAAAACTGTGACATGTGAACCGTAGCGTGGGAATATACGAATAGTATAACGAAAATTGCCCAGTACTGCGGTGCTGTCCAAAGCAAAAAAAATGATGCCGAAGCATCATTTTTTGATGGATAAAGTCCAATCCATTTCATTCGCTGCTCATGCCCCAACGCTCGTCAAGTGTCAATGTTTGGCCTTCATAGCGTGGAATAACATGAATATGCAAATGTTCATCAACCTGGCCAAATACCGCACCATCATTAAAGCCAATATGAAAACCTGTAGGATGGTAACGTAGCTTTAATTCATTACGGGCAAGCTCAAGCAGAGACATCAGGCTTTTGCGTTCTTTGTCCGTGATATCAAAAAAAGAACTGACATGACGTAAAGGAACAATCACGGAATGACCTTTGGATAAAGCATTTGGTTCGGGTAAAATGACCCCGAAATCATTTTTATCAATGATGTCATATTCATCAAAATTGCAATATGCACAATTATTTGTAGTCATTGTTATATCCTCTCTAAATTATCCATGTCAGTGGATCGGTAAAAATAGCCAAACGATCTTTACCTTCATTGTTATTCACCAAGTCGTGTTTTAAATAATTCATACATGGCAGATAAACCTTGTTGTTCGGCTGCTACGTTATAGCCCAGATCAATACCATTGGCTTTGGCACGTTCGTCTGCCAGCGGGTTGCTAAAACCATGTTTAGCATCTTCGAAGACAATCACTTCATGCTCGACTTGAGCAGCATGCATCTCTTCTTTAAAGCGTGCGACATCGTCCAGGCTGACCATACTATCCAGTTCTCCGTGGAGCACTAAAATTTCAGCTTTTACCTGTCCGGGCTGTGCAGGGGTTTTCGGAGTTAAGTTACCATGGAAAGTCACCACAGCTTTTAAATCCGCACCAGAACGAGCTAGATCAAGTACCACTTTGCCGCCATAACAAAAGCCTATAGCTGCCAGTTTATCTGCATTTACTTCTTCTTGTGCAGCTAATGTGGCTAAACCTGAAGACGCACGGGTCACAATTGCTTCAGGATCATCAAAGGTTTGCATCATCCATTCGCTGGCTTGAGGAACAGCTGTGGTGACTTTTTTATCTCCGTACATATCAATGGCAAGAGCGGCGTAGCCGTGTTCGGCAAGTTCACGTGCACGTTGTTCGGTGTAATCATTTCGTCCCCACCATTCTGGTGCCACAATAATGCCAGGGAGCGGTTTTTCCGATTCAGGTGCGGCAAAGTATCCGATCAAATGTGTTCCATCTGGGGCAGTGTACTGAATTTCGCGAGTTTTAATGCCGAGAGCCATGGATTCAATCCTTGTAATAAATAAAAAATGTCTGAATTAAAAAGTATAGAAAAGAATTTCTTTAATGATTGTACAAGATTGTTCAACTTTGACGACATACTAAGATGCATAAATTGAAACATGCTTTTAATTCAGCAGAATATGTATCTAAATATTTAATAAATAAGGAGTTAATATTATTTTTAGGTGTTGGGAAAAGAGAAAATAGATCGGCAGGATTTCAGAATAATGACCTCTTCCAGAACGGAGCGCAACATGTGCCAGAGTATCTCATCCATGCTAAAAATGGCGAGCAGTCATAACTGTTGGGGGAGTTTCAGATTGACCCACTCGCTATTTTGAAATGAGATAGTGACTGACCGATTACTTGCTGGATTTGGGCAATACTTCAAGCAGTTCGACATCAAAAATCAAGGTGCTATTCGGTTCAATCACATCGCCGGAGCCAATTTGACCGTAGCCAAGTTGTGCCGGAATGAAAAAGCGATATTTGGCCCCTTCGTTCATCAGCTGTAAGCCTTCCGTCCAGCCTTGAATTACCTGGCTGACCTGAAATTCCGCTGGCTGGTTTCGGGCAATCGAGCTGTCAAACACGGTTCCATCAATGAGCCGGCCTTCATAATTGACTTTAACCACGGAATAGGGCTTTGGCGATTTTCCGTTGCCCTGTTTTAAAATCTGATACTGTAAACCTGATTTGGTGCTTTGAACACCTTCTTTTTTGGCATTGGCTGCTAAAAATTCCGCCCCAATTTTGGCATTGGTTTCGGCTTTTTGTTTTAATTCAATCAGCTGTTTTGCTTCACTTTGCTTTTTATGCTGGTTCAAAACACGAGCCATTTCTTCATCGGTCAGGGCAGATTTACCGCCTTGCGTGGCTGTCTTTAGACCCAGTATGAAAGCCTCCAGGTCTAAATCTTTAAACGAGTCAGCATTGCTACGTCCCATTAAGTAACCGAAGCTGTAACCAACCTGTTCCTTTAAACTGCTGCTATTGGTCACCGTTTTTGCAAAACTTGCCGTTGTGCACATGCATAAACAAAGTAGTGTTATAGATGTTTTCATTTTCTTATCTCAAGATAAAGAAAGGAGAGCAAAAGCTCTCCTTAAAACTATTATTTTACTTTAATCAGTTCAACATCAAAAATCAGGGTGCTATTGGCAGGAATTGTGCCCGGAACACCTTGTTCGCCGTAGCCTAATTGTGAAGGAATATAAAGGGTGGCTTTACCGCCTTCTTTCATCAGTTGCAAGCCTTCAGTCCAACCGGGAATGACCTGATTCAGCGGGAATTCAATCGGTTGGCCACGTTCAATCGAGCTGTCAAATACCTTGCCATCGACCAGTTGGCCTTTGTAATGAACGGTAACCACAGAAGTAGCAGTCGGCTGTTTACCTGTACCTTCTTTGGTGATTTTGTACTGCAAGCCTGAAGCCGTGGTTTTCACACCTGGTTTTTTCGCATTTTCAGCCAAGAAATTGTCACTTGATGATTGAGCTGTTTTGGCTTGGTCCAGCTGTTTCTGTTGCATCTCTTTTTGGAACTGCTGATAGGCTTGTTGAAGTTCTTGTTCTGTATAAGCCGGTTTATTACGAGCATGCCCTTCACGTACACCTGTAACAAAACTGTTAATGTCTAATTCAGGCGGGGTTTGATGTGCGACTTCATAACCGAGCGCATAACTGATTTTTTCAACAGCAGAGGCATTTTTTGATGCTTTTGATGTCACGGTAGCCGGGTTTTGAGTTGCATAATAAACAGGTACAAGTGCAGCACCGCCTAAAAGAACAGCGACAGCGATGGGTAAGGCTTTACTCATAGGTTTTCCCAAAATCATTTTATATTAAAAAAGTTGCATTAATTTTAGCAGACTTTTCTATGCAGCACGTTTCGAGCGAATCGTGGTGTACAGAAATCCAATATATTCTTATCAACCCAACTATTCTATAACAGGCTGAATATAGAAAACATTTCTCATACAATAAAATATCTGTTTTTTATTTCCATAAAAAATAAGCCTCAAAAGCAAAAGCCAGTGATTTCCCACTGGCTTTCAGCCTACAGCGTTTTAAACGATATCGATGAAAAAGATTTAATCATTGTCTTTTGAGGCTTTATAACCATAAGTATAGTTATAGCCATAGCCATAGCCATAGCCATAAGCGCCCGAGCCACGTTGAATATCATTCAAAATAAAGCCATTGACCTTAACATTGACTTGTTCAAAACGATTGACAGTTAATTCCAGTTCTTTCATCTGTGATTTTGCATATCGTGCGATGACTAAATTCACACCCGCATATTGTGAAATGATAATACCGTCTGTTACTGCCAGTACAGGTGGGGTATCGATAATAACGTGATCATAACGGGGTGAAATTTGTTCTAGAAGTTCCGAGAATTTTGCCGAACTTAAAAGCTCTGAAGGATTCACCGGACTTTTACCACGGGTAATTACATCCAGGTGGGGAACGTCAGTGGATTTAACAATACTTTCAAGTGTTTGTTGACTATTTAAATATTCAGCCAAACCGGATTGGTTGTCATGGTTGAAATATTTGTGTAAATAACCACGACGCATATCACCATCAATAATTAATACCCGCTTATTACTTTGTGCCAAAATTACTGCTAAGTTTGCAGAAATAAAAGATTTACCCACTTCAGGAGCAGGGCCAGAAATCATGATGATATTGTTTTTGGCTTTGCTTAAAGCAAAGTGAATTGCAGTACGCATACTGCGTAAGCTCTCGATGGCAATATCATCACTATTTTTAATGGCTAAAATAGGAATATGCTTTTTCTTTTTCAGAAGCTTAATCCGACTTTCTTGAATCGGTGAACGCGGAACAGTGGCATAGACCGGTAAATCCAGTTCATTTTCAATTTGATCTGCATCTTTAATCCCTGAGCGCATCATATTGCGTAATAAAGCCAGTAAGGTTCCTAGGAAACCACCCAGGAATATGGCCAAAATTAAAATTTGCAGTTTCTTTGGTTTAATTGGTTCAATTGGCAATACAGCTGTATCTACAACCCGGACATTGCCAATTTCACCGGCTTTGGCAATACGTAATTGCTGGTACGAGTTAAGCAGGGCTGTATAAAGCTGCTGTTTGACTTCAACCTCACGGTAAAGCTGCAAATAGCGGCGTTGCAAGTCTGGTAACTGTTTTAATGTGCCATTCAGCTCGGCAATTTTCTTATTGATTGCACCCAGTTGAGCATTCATTTGTTGCATCACTGGATGTTCATTGGTGTATTTTGCAGAAGCTTCCGCCAGTTTCTGCTCCAGTTCAGCTTTGGAGGTTTCAAGCTGAATGCTCTGGGTTAAATACAGTTCAGATTCTTTGGTCACATCAACAGTATTATACTGTTGGCGGAATTTGTTGAATTCTCGTTCAGCCACATCAAGCTGCTGTTTTAATTCTGGTAACTGCTCTTCAAGAAATTTAAGCGTTTGTGCGGTTTCAGCGGAGCGACGTTCAATATTTTGGTGGCTATAGGCAACCAGAATTGAGTTAAGGACTTTGGTAATATGCTCTTTGTCTTGACCTTGATAATTTAGGCCCAAGATGCCGGTCAGTTTGCCTTTTTCGGCCACAGAATAGTTATTTGTGATTGAACCCATTGCTGCGGGTAAAGACATTTTTTGAATATTATAGCTGTCTTTTAATGGGTCTTGAGTGTAAATGGCAACTTTCCAGGTTCCGGATGCTGAGCTGTGTTGGCTCTCCTGGTTGATCGGACCACTAATAACCACTTGCTGGGTTGCTGTATCTGTTAGAGTGAATTTATTGTCATTAAAATTAAGCAGCAAATTTTTGTCTAAATAGTCAGGTGGAACTTCAAACTTGCGAACCTCAAAGGACTGGGCATCATCCTTAAATAAAACAGATTTGTTTTGATATTGGGTTTGATAATCATGGGGGTGTAATAAACGATCAAAAAAACTGTTTTCTGTGCCTGAAATTTTTAAATCGAGATTTAAGTTTTTAATAACAGAACCCAGTACCAAACGGGACTTGAGAAGTTCTATTTCAGCTTGAGCTGGTTGCTTCTGCTCAATCATATTGGATAAATCACCCAATAAAGCAGCAGAGGTTCCCTTACTTTCCTCTACTTGTACCAGGGCATCCACTGAATAGGTATCCGGCGTTGTTTTTAAATACAGCAGTGCAGAAACCAGACTTAAAATGATGCAGAGTGCTATCAGTTTCCATTGCGCAATCAGTGAAAAGAAGAGTTCTTTTAAATCAATAGTATCTTCAGTATTGGTATTTTGGCTCATAATTTTGCTATCAAAAAGTTAAATATGTTGTGTCCAGTCGCTAATACAATCCCGTATTAACTGACAGGTTTCATCAAAGACCAATTGCTCATGCTGGTAAGGGTCAGGAACGTTTCTGCCTTGCCAATGCCCTAAGCGGAAAGTTTTTCCTTTCGCAAAAGGCCAGGTCTGCTCTATATGCTTTTGCTGATTTTGACTCATGACTAGAATCAGATCGGCCTTTTTAATCAAATTGGCATTCAGTTTTTTGGCAATATGCGCGCTCATATCAATGCCTAGGCGCTGCATACACAGGCTAGCTTTTTGATCTGCAGCATGACCGGTTAAACCGGAAATACCTGCAGACTCAATATGCAGTTGCGGATACTGTTGTTTTAAGAAATATTCAGCCATCGGACTACGACAGATATTGCCTACACAAACCACGAGAATATTCTGAATTTGCATTATTGCCCCAGGCGATCCAAATTATAAAGTGCATTCGAGAAAGGAATAATTTGGTTGACCACACGTTGCCAGCGGGCTAAACCTGAAGCATCGACATAGACAATATCATTGCTGCGCATTTTGAATTTATTGGCCAAACCAAAATCGGCAATACTGGTTAAATCTAGTTGATACACTTCTGTGGAGGTATCTACAGCATTGCTACGGACGACATAAATTTTACTTCGACTTGCAGACAGCGGATTTAAACCTAAACTTTCACCTAAAACATCACTTAAACTCATACCTTGATCGCGCATTGGCAGGGATTGGTTTTTACCCGATTCACCCATGACGTAAATTTTTTGGTTTTCACGTGAATTGACATATAAAGTGTCATTGGGTTGGATCAGCAGGTTATGTAAGGACAGTCCGGCTTTTTCCAGCTCAATACTATTGAGCTGATAGCTCCGGCCCTGTCTGACCAAGGTAATCGAGGTGTTATCGCCTTGTTGCGTATTCACCCCACCTGCCATGCCTAAAGCGGTATATACACTGACAGGTTGATCACTGAGCGCAAATTGTCCACCTTTCATCACATTGCCTTGTACCGAAAAGCGTTGACCTTGATAAGACAATACCCGGGCAATCACATCCGGTGTTTTTAAATAACGAGACAGCTGGTTGCGTAATTCCTGATTAACCTGTGTTAATGATTTTCCTGCTGCTTTATAACGGCCAATCATAGGAAACTGGATATAGCCATTTTGGTCAATTTGATAACCATTGGCCTGAGCAGATTGTTCACTACTAATTGAACTTGTAGGCGGGGTTATGTCTGGATAAGCCCAAAGATAAATAGAAAGAATATCTCCAGGACTCAATTTATAATTTTTATGGGAAGTATGAAATAAATGGGCATAATCCTGACGAATATTAATTTCAGCCGGCTGCACGGCAAACAGCGATTCTTGAGTGAGTTTGATTACATTGACTTGAGTGCCCAAATCCGTTTGATAAACCCCTTCACTAGGTAAATCATAAGTTTGTAAACCAGAAGTGATTGCACAACCAGTCATTCCTAAACTCAGTGCAAACATAACGCTATAACGGTAGTAACTCACTCGAAATCCTGTTTATAAAAATAATTTGAAATTAATATATGGGCGTAACTTGTCCAATAAATGAAATTTGAACAATAATATTTTATACCACTAATGTTTTGTTACCTAGTCTAAGATGTTGTTGAATCGTAAGATGTTGGGTATAGGTGTGGAAATACTACTGGGTTATCTTTAAATAAGAAATAGCAAGAAAATTAAATTTATTTATTGTGTGATGTTTTTGGCGTTTATCAACCCTGATTTTAAGATTGGCATAAATTGCCCGTTTGAATGATCTCTCCTATAAAGACAATATTTTACAATTAAAATTACTGCAATTTCTGTTATATTATAATGCTATTTACAACGTCACGATGATCAAGAATTCATCGATCGCATAGGCTTCTATATGTTACAACTCTCTGAACTGAAAATAGCAATTATTGGGCTAGGTTATGTCGGTTTACCCTTAGCTGTAGAGTTTGGAAAACAGGTTTCTGTTGTTGGTTTCGATATTCATCAAAAGCGTATTGATGAATTAAAAAGCGGTCAAGACCATACCTTAGAGGTCTCACCTGAAGAATTAAAACAATCTACTTATTTAACCTATACTGCAAATCTAGAAGATCTAAACGACTGCAACTTCTTTATTGTGACGGTGCCGACCCCGATTGATGAATATAAACAGCCGGATCTGACGCCACTGGTCAAAGCCTCGCAAAGTATTGGTAAAGTTCTGAAAAAAGGCGATATTGTTGTTTATGAGTCAACGGTTTATCCGGGAGCCACTGAAGAAGTCTGCATTCCTGAATTGGAAAAAGTATCCGGTCTAAAATTCAATCAGGATTTCTTTGCGGGTTATAGCCCAGAGCGCATTAATCCGGGTGACAAATTGCACCGCGTGACCAATATTCTTAAAATCACTTCAGGTTCTACGCCTGAAGTCGCGGATTTTGTCGATCAGGTCTATAACCTGATTATTGAAGCCGGCACTCATAAGGCATCCAGCATTAAAGTGGCTGAAGCGGCAAAGGTGATTGAAAATACCCAGCGGGATGTCAATATTGCGCTGATTAATGAGCTGGCCTTGATCTTCAATAAAATGGAGATTGATACTGAAGCGGTACTTGAGGCTGCAGGCACGAAATGGAACTTCCTGCCGTTTCGTCCGGGTCTGGTCGGCGGGCACTGTATCGGGGTCGATCCGTACTATCTCACCCATAAAGCGCAAGCGATTGGTTATCACCCTGAAATCATCTTGGCTGGCCGCCGTTTGAATGATGGTATGGGCGCCTATGTGGTGACTCAGTTAGTGAAAGGCATGCTGAAAAAGCGCATTCAGGTGGAAGATGCCAAGGTGCTGATTTTAGGCTTAAGTTTTAAAGAAAACTGTCCGGATATCCGTAATACCCGCATTATTGATATCGTCAATGAACTGAAAGAATATCACGTGAATGTAGATGTTTATGACCCATGGGTAGATCGTGCCGAGGCCGAGCATGAATATGGGATTGATCCTGTTTCGACATTAACAGAAAACAGCTATGACGCCATTATTCTGGCGGTGGCACATCATCAGTTTAAAGAGATGGGCGTAGAGAAAATTCGTGCCTTGGGCAAAGCGGAACATGTTTTATATGATTTGAAATATGTACTTGCACAGTCTGAATCTGATCTTCGTTTGTAATTTAAAAAGTGTTAGGAAGTATCGTCATGAGTCAATATCAGCTGGTTTGTGAACAGTTAAAGCAAGCACCGAAAACGTGGCTGGTCACGGGGGTTGCCGGTTTTATTGGCTCCAATCTGTTAGAAACACTGTTAAAACTTGATCAAACTGTTATTGGTTTGGATAACTTCGCTACCGGTCATCAATATAACTTAGATGAAGTACAGTCATTGGTCAGTGCGGTGCAATGGGCAAAATTCACCTTCTATGAAGGCGATATTCGTAATTTGGAAGATTGCCAAAAAGCCTGTGCCGGCGTGGATTATGTCTTGCATGAAGCCGCTCTGGGTTCAGTACCACGTTCGATTGCTGATCCGATTACCACTAATGCCACCAATATCAGCGGCTTCCTGAACATGCTGACGGCTGCACGTGATGCCAAAGTCTCTAGCTTTACCTATGCCGCCAGTAGTTCAACTTATGGTGACCATCCGGCACTACCTAAAGTTGAAGAAAATATCGGCAAGCCACTTTCGCCTTATGCGGTCACCAAATATGTAAATGAGCTGTATGCTGAAGTCTTTGCCCGAACTTATGGCTTTAAAACGATTGGTTTGCGTTACTTTAATGTCTTTGGCAAGCGTCAGGATCCAAACGGTGCCTATGCAGCCGTGATTCCAAAATGGACAGCGGCCATGATTGCCGGTGATGATGTGTTTATCAATGGCGATGGTGAAACCAGCCGGGATTTCTGCTTTATCGATAACACGGTGCAAGCCAACATTCTGGCAGCGACCACAGCCGATGATGCCGCAAAAAATCAGGTCTATAACGTCGCAGTGGGTGACCGTACCACCTTGAATGATTTGTATCGTGCGATTCAGGCTGCACTGGCTGAAAATGGCGTGAACTATACGAAAGATGCCGTATACCGTGACTTCCGTGCCGGAGATGTACGCCATTCTCAAGCCAGCATTGCCAAAATTGAGAAAGCCCTGGGCTATGCACCAGAGTTTCGAATTGATGCCGGTATTCAGCTGGCCATGCGCTGGTACGTTAAAAATCTGACATGATTGCGCGTATTTTCGCCAAATATCAGTCGATTGGCTTAATCACGTCGAGTTTATTAGTAGGTGCGATAATCACATTTATCGCACTTCCTTTTTTAACGCGCCTTTATTCGGTTCAGGATTTTGGTGAATATGGCATTGCATTGGCTGTAGTCAGCGTTTTATCGACCATTGCCAATTTGCGTCTCGATCAAGCCTTACTGGTCGCGGAAGAGCAGGACAAAAAAAGCCTGATCTTTGAAGGAGCGATGTTCTCCACAGCTATTGTAGCGGTCAGTGCTATCATCTTAAGTTTTATTTTTGATGTTGCTGTGGTCGCTGCCATTTGCAGTGGCGTGTTGGCCAATACCCTGATTCAAACTATCTATAATTATAAATTTGCCGCGCATGCCGAATATTTCTGTGCCGGACTGAATATTTTGCGTAGCCTGATTGTGGTGCTGGTACAGCTGGGTTTGCCCTTGTTGATGAGCATCAGCCTGGTCAACAGTTACAGTGTCAGTTCAGTGCTGATGCTGCTGTTTGTACTGATTTATATTGTAAAAAATCAGCTTTATCAGGTCAGTTGGCAGGCATTTAAGCACTATCAGGATTTTATTTATTCCAATACGCCACATGCCTTGCTGAACAGCTTTTCGCATAACTTGCCTTATTATGTGGTCTCGCATTTTGTCGGTGTGCAGGCGATGGGCTTCTATGCCATTGTGGAGCGGACTTTGCGGGTGCCGATTAATTTAATGTCGCAAACCATTCGCCAGTTTTTTATCCGCAAATTTAAACATCTGGAAAATAGTCAGGAAGCCCTGAAAAGCAGTGTACTGCTGAGTCTGCTGTCTCTGCCGCTGTTTGCCGTGTTTTTTGTGCTGCCAGAATCCCTGTATTTATGGGTATTTGGCAAAGACTGGGTCGGCATTTCTACCTATTTCCAGATTTTGGCCTTGGGCTATTGGGCCATTTTTTGTAATCCGCCCAGCTCGGCCTTCCTGATTGCACAGCGTAGTAGCCATGTGCTGTTTAGATTGCAGATTATTGAGTTATTGATTAAATTCGTTTTATTTTTCGGCCTGTATCTACTGGTAGAAGATAAAATCTATATGCTGCTTGCCGTACCGGTTGCCTTGATTTTTTATAACTTTGCCATTTTATTCTCTGTGTGGAGTAGCAAAAAGTGATGTTTTTTAAAGCTTTAAAACTCATGAACTGGTTCACTGCACAATGCCGCAAGGTGCTTTATAATCAGGCCTTTGCTACCCGGTTTAAATATTTTGGCAAAGGCACTACGCTTGAAATTGCAGGTCAGGTGCGTATGGGTAAAAACGTCTATATCGGCGATCAGGTCAGCCTGATTGTGGAACCAGGCGCAATGCTCAGCATTGCCGACAACAGCTTTATTGGTGAAAGTTGTTATATCAAATGTTTTGGTGGCAATATCAGTATTGGTCAGGATGTCAGCATCAATTCCAAGTCATTTATCAATGGCTGTGGTGGAGTCAGCATTGGCGACAATACCCGCATTGGCACGCAAAGTATCATTATTGCCAGTAACCATAAATTTGATGATCCGAATATCTTGGTGAAAGACCAGATTACCAAGCAGGGGGTCAGCCTGGGGGAAAATATCTGGCTGGGTGCCCGGGTGACGGTTCTGGATGGCGTCAATATTCCGGACAATAGTGTAATTGGAGCGTGCAGTCTGGTTTCCAAAACGCTTGCCGAGCCGGGAATATATGTCGGCATTCCTGCCAGAAAAATCAAATAAGCCTGGCAATGCAATTATATGCCTGAAGCCAATTTAGGCGTAAAATAGCCCACTTCTCGCATTTTTTGTTTTGCTGCTCTAAAGGTCATGCGCATGGCATTGATAAAATCCGTCTTCAATACACTCTTTGACCTGGTCTATTTTATGGCCAAAGGCAGTGTGGCTTATGCGCGGAAAAAAGGGGTCAGCGTAGGTGAACATTGCCGCATTTATATTAAAAGCTGGGGCTCGGAACCCTTTCTGATTGCTATTGGCGATCATGTTACCGTAACTTCCGGGGTGAAATTTATTACCCATGATGGCAGTACCTGTCTGGTCAAAGACCAGCACGGCAAACGCTATCAACGCTTTGCCCCGATTCAGGTCGGTTCGCATGTGTTTATCGGAGTCAATACAATTGTTATGCCGGGGGTGAAGATTGGTTCCAATGTCGTGATTGGGGCCGGTTCGGTAGTGACCAAAGATATTCCGGATAACAGTGTGGCGATTGGTGTGCCCGCCAAGGTGGTTTCAAGTTTTGCGGACTACGCTGCCAAGATTCAAGCCAGCTGTGCCAGCGATTCGGAACTGGCCGGCATCCATGATTATCAGCAGCGTGTGCAACGTGCAATGGCTCTGCAAGCTTCTAAAAGCACAGATTAATTTTTTCCATTTTTAGGTATTGTTATGCTCAATAAAATCATGTTTTTTTTGCCGAGCTTAGGGGGTGGTGGGGCAGAACGTACCGTGATTCAGTTGGCCAACAACCTGGTCCAGCTGGGACGCAAAGTGGATGTGGTGGTCTGTGACATCAGCGGGGTAAAAGGCAAACTCCTGCCCGAGGTTGATCCGCAGATTCAATTGATTGATTTAAACTGTGGCCGTGTTGCCAATGCCATTTTCCCACTAAAAAAACTGTTGCAGGCGGTGGAGTATGATGTGCTGGTGGCGACCCAGACCCATACGAATATTATTGCTGCCCTGGCCAGACGTTTAGCCAAAAGTCAGGTCCGGTTGATTTTGCGCGAGGTTTCCACGCCTTCAAAAAATTTGAAATTGCAGGGCATGGCAAAGTGGCTGCTGAAAACCCTGGTCAAAATGACCTATCCAGCTGCCAGTCAGGTGGTCTGTGTCTCCAATGGCGTGCTGGATGATTTTCGTGAATATTATGCCTATTCCAAGAACAATTTAGTCACCATTTATAACCCGGTGATTGACGAGACCTATGCTGAAAAATTGCAGGTCGCGGTTGAGCATCGTTTCTTTCAGCCAGAACATAAAGTCATTCTGGCAGTCGGGCGTTTAACCGAAGCAAAAAATTTTGATTTTCTGATTCGTTCTTTTCATGCCTTGTATCAACAGCACCCGGAAACCCGCTTGATTATTCTGGGAGAAGGGGAATTACGCGGTGAACTAGAGCAATTGGTTCATGACTTAAGCTTAAGCGATGTGGTTGATCTGCCCGGCTTTGATCCCAATCCCTATGCCTATTTTAAATATGCCGAGCTGTTTGTCTTGAGTTCCAACTGGGAAGGCCTGCCCGGGGTGTTGATTCAGGCTTTGGCTTCGAAAATTAAAGTGGTGAGTACCAATTGCCCGAGCGGGCCAAAAGAAATTTTGGCTAATGCTAAATTTGGCTTGCTGGTGGAATGTAATGATCAGGCGGGCATGACTGCGGCGATGCAGCAGGCGATTTTCGGTGAATATGTCACGTATGATGACACTGAACTGGCTGTACATTGTCTGCAATTTCATAAACATACCGTGCAACAGCGTTATCTGCAGCTGATGGAGCGCTCCGCATGAATCAGCCGAAACCAGTCATGGTGCATGTGATTACCAACTTTGCCGGAGTGGGCGGGGCAGAGATGATGCTGGCGCGCCTGATTCAGCAGACCCGCGACCAGTATGCGCATGTGATTATCGCACTGATGAAAACATCGGAGGTGTATGCCGAAACCCTGGCGCAATGCCAATCCTATTATGCATTGGGCTGGAACGGGCTGAATACACTGGGGACGATTGCTAAGCTGCGGCATTTGCTCAAGTTCATTGCGCCAAAAACGGTGCAGTGCTGGATGTATCATGCCAATGTATTGACCAGCTTAAGTTGCATCGGTCTCAGCCCAAAACCCGAGATTTTTTGGGGCATTCATCATTCGCTGGCCTCTCCCAAAGAAGAATCGCTGAGTACCAAAGTCGCCCTGGTCATGAGTAAAGTTCTGGCCGCGCAGCCCCAAGGCGTGATTTATTGCGCGCATTCATCCTTGCAACAGCATCAACGCTTTGGCCTGAAAAATAGTAATACTCAGGTGATTGCCAATGGCGTGTTTCTAGACAAGTTCCAGCCCAATCCTGAACTGCATCAACCGATCAGCATTGGTTTTGCCGGACGTTATCATACGGCAAAAGGCTATCCCTATCTGTTTGCGACTCTGGCAAAACTGAAAGATCAGCCGATTATTTTTAAAATTGCCGGCAGTGGGGCAAGCTTAGAGAATCCCGAAGTTAAAGCCCTGTTTGAGCAATTCGGGCTAGATGAAAACAAAGTGCATCTGCTCGATCAGGTTTCCGACATGCCGGCATTTTATCAGTCGGTGGATGCCTTTTTGATGACCTCGATTACCGAAGGCTTTCCCAATGTGCTGGTCGAAGCGATGGCATCCGGCCTGCCCTGTATCAGTACCGATGTCGGCGATGCTAAATATATAGTTGATGAGCTGGGTGCCATTGTGCCGCCACGTGATCCGGAGGCGTTGGCCAATGCCATTTTGGATTATGTTCATTCCAGCCAGGCGGAAAAATTACAGTTGAAACAAGCCAGCCGTGCATGGGTGGAACAACATTTTAGTATTGAAAGCGTGAGTCAGCAGTATCTGGACATGTGGAGACAAGGTGCATGAAGTTTTTGATGATTTGCAGCTTTTTGCCGTCCGTTCTGAATTTCCGTGGCAAGCTATTGGAAGCCATTGCTGACCGCGGTTTTGAAATTCATATTATGGCCCCTGACTTAAAATCTTTTCCAGACGAGACGGCTAAACTCCGAGATTTGGGGTATCGTGTTCACTGGATTCCTATGCATAGAACCGAAGCAAATCCAATTTATGACCTAAAAGCCTTATTTGTGATTTATCGTTTGATTCGCAAAATTCAGCCGAATTATGTACTGTCCTATACCATTAAACCAGTAATCTACGGCACGCTAGCGGCATGGCTCGCAAAAGTCCCACATAAATTTGCATTAATTACAGGTTTGGGGTATGCCTTTCAAAATGTCGAATCAGGCAAGCGTAGTATTTTTCAAAAGTTGGTACATAGCCTATATGCTCAAGCACTGAAACATACTGAAAAAGTCTTTTTTCAGAATCCGGATGATTTAAAGCTGTTTCTACAGATGCAATTGCTCAATGTGAACAAGCCAACTGTAGTGGTGAATGGTTCAGGGGTGAATGTGCAGGATTTTAATGTAATGCCATTACCGCTCAATAAAGAAGGACAGGTAAAAGCTTCTTTCTTGCTGATTGCTCGTTTGCTCGGTGATAAAGGCGTGCGTGAATATGCCGAAGCGGCTCGTATTGTCAAAGCGCAATATCCTGAAACGGAATTTCATCTGGTCGGCTGGATAGATGACAATCCTTCTGCGATTTCGCAAGCTGAGCTGGATACCTGGATACAGGAAAAAACCGTGAAGTATTGGGGTAAACTGAGTGATGTACGTCCGGCCATTGCGGCAAGTTCGGTCTATGTATTGCCTTCTTACCGGGAAGGAACCCCGCGTACCGTGTTAGAGGCCATGGCGATGGGGCGTGCCATTATTACCACCGATGCTCCGGGCTGCCGTGAAACGGTGAGCAATGGCGTAAATGGTTATTTAGTCGGGGTGAAATCGGTCGATGATCTGGTGCAAAGCATGCAGTATTTTATTGAAGACTCCCAGCTGATTACCTATATGGGGCAGCGTTCCCGTGAAATGGCACTCAATAAATATGATGTATATCAGGTTAATGCCCACATGATGTCAGAAATGGGACTCTAATTTATTAATCTTAATTTGTTTATCCAAATCACTGATTTTATATATTTGATTGATATATGTATATTATTTATGTTTTAAATTTAAACATATTTTTGGTGGATTAAATAATTCATTATTATAAATTAATCAATTATTTTTTTGTATTTTATAAAAATGAAAAATTATTCGTATAAAAAAGATAATTAATAGAAGAAATATTTAATAATATTTCAAATATTGCTAGAATGTGCCATTTTAAAAATTAAATATAATCGATGAGGGATTGTCTGTGAGAAAAATTCTTTTAGTCTTTGGTACAAGACCGGAAGCAATTAAAATGGCGCCTCTGGCGTTGCAGTTAAAAGACAATGACGAAAGCTTCGAAACAAAGGTGTGTGTAACAGGTCAGCATAGACAAATGTTGGATCAGGTACTGGAACTTTTTAACTTAACACCAGATTTTGACTTAAACTTGATGAAGCCAGGACAAACCTTGTCTGATATTACTTCTGGTGTATTGAAAGGCTTAGAGCAAGTTTTTGCTGAATGGACACCAGATGTTGTGTTAGTGCATGGCGATACTGCCACAACTTTTGCCGCCTCTTTAGCTGCGTATTATCATAAAATTACGGTTGGTCATGTAGAAGCAGGTTTGCGTACTGGCGATATTTATTCACCTTGGCCTGAAGAAGCAAATCGTAAACTTACAGGCGCGTTAACCACTTATCATTTCGCGCCGACTCAGTCTTCTTATAATAATTTAATTAAAGAAAATATAGACCCGAAAAATATTACCATCACAGGCAATACAGTTATTGATGCTTTGCTTACTGTAAAAGAAAAGGTTGAAACAGATCGGGCGGTTATTGCTCAGTTTGAGCAGCAATTTAACTTTTTAGATTCGACAAAAAAACTAATTTTGGTGACTGGTCACCGCCGAGAAAACTTTGGTCAAGGCTTTTTAAATATTTGTACAGCATTGGCAAATATTGCAAAACAGTACCCTGATGTGCAAATTGTATACCCTGTACACTTAAACCCAAATGTACAAAAGCCTGTGAATGAATTGCTATCGGGTATTTCTAATATTTATTTAATAGCACCGCAAGACTACTTACCTTTTGTGTATTTAATGAACCGCAGTTATTTGATTTTAACCGACTCTGGCGGTATTCAGGAAGAAGCCCCTTCTTTGGGTAAGCCAGTATTGGTGATGAGAGATACAACCGAGCGCCCAGAAGCGGTAGAGGCAGGAACAGTCAAACTTGTAGGCACAGATGCAGCACTTATACAACAGTCTGTGATTGAGCTATTAGAAAATACAGACTTGTACCAAACGATGGCGGCAGCGCACAACCCGTATGGTGATGGTACAGCGAGTCAACAAATTATTCGTGCTTTAAATAAATAAATTGAGTAAAAAATGCAGAAGTTCAAACATATTTGTGTCATTGGTTTAGGTTATATCGGTTTACCAACTGCGGCTACCTTTGCTGCGCATGGGGTAAAAGTTACAGGTGTAGATGTTAACCCACATGCGGTAGATTTGATTAATCAGGGCAAGGTTCATATTGTAGAACCAGACCTAGATGCTTTGGTGCGTGACGTTGTTGCACAACAAAAGCTTTCTGCACAATTAAGCCCTGTTGCTGCAGATGCTTATATTGTAGCTGTACCGACCCCTTTTAAAGATAAGCATGAACCAGACTTAAAATATATTGAATCTGCAGCGAAAGCGCTTGCATCACAGTTGGTGAAAGGGAATTTAGTTATTTTAGAATCTACTTCGCCTGTAGGTGCAACTGAACAAATGGCGGCATGGCTGAGTGAGGCTCGTCCAGATTTGACTTTCCCTCAGCAGGTTGGTGAACAGGCGGATATTCTAATTGCTCACTGCCCAGAGCGTGTATTACCTGGCAAGGTCTTGCAAGAGCTAATTAGTAATGATCGTATTGTGGGAGGAATGACCCCGCGCTGTTCGCAAGCGGCAATTGATTTATACAAGGTTTTTGTAAAAGGTGCATGTATTGAAACCAATGCTCGTACTGCAGAAATGTGCAAATTGACAGAGAATTCATTCCGTGACGTCAATATTGCCTTTGCTAATGAGCTTTCTATTATTTGTGACAAGTTAGATATAAATGTATGGGAGTTGATTCAGCTTGCGAATCGTCACCCGCGAGTCAATATTTTACAGCCAGGTCCTGGAGTAGGCGGGCACTGTATTGCGGTTGACCCATGGTTTATTGTGTCTAAAACACCAGAGCAAGCCCGTTTAATTCGCACTGCACGTCAAGTGAATGACAGTAAACCTGAGTGGGTGATAGATCAGGTAAAAATTAAGATTGCAGAGTTTTTACAGGCGAACCCTGAAAAAACCATTAAAGATGTAACTGTAGCTTGTTATGGCTTAGCTTTTAAACCGGATATTGATGACTTGCGTGAAAGTCCAGCTTTAGAAATTACCAAACAATTAGCTGAACAAGGCTTAAATATTTTAGCTATTGAGCCTAATATTCAAAGCTTGCCATCAGGGTTACCCCAAAATGTAAAATTAATTGATTTTGATAATCGTACACAAGCAAATATCCATTTGATTTTAGTAGCACACCGTAAATTTAAAAATATGACAATAACGAGTGAGTATATTTTAAATACAGTCGGTATTTAATAAGAATGAATAATATTTTCTTTTCTCTTGGGGCAAATATTGCCTCAAAGATGATTATATTGTTAATTAATGTGATTAGCTTTAGGTTATTACTTCCTGAAGAGTACGGAGTAATATCTCTATTGTTGGCGATGACAGCAACAATTGGTGCTATTTCTGGAATGGGAGCTTCTGTTGCAGTAAATAGTATCGTTGCTCGTAATGGTTTCACTAGTTTAAGTGCTTTATTTGTAAAGTATAATTATTTTATTTCTTTCCTTTTTTCTATAATCTTAGCAATCTTTATTTATGTATTTTATTTAGATGATATTAATCAACTACCTTCGTGGCAAATTTTTTCTTTTATATTATTTTTCTCTTTATTTAGTTCATTAAATTCAATTAGTGAAGCAGTTTTGGTTGGACTTAAAGATTTTAAAAAGATTTTTATTAATAATTTTACTAGCTTTCTTATCTTTCTCCCTATTTCATTGTATTTAATTGTTGAGTTAAAAGTATTAGGTGTATTGATTAGTCTAATAGCTTATAGATTTTTATTATTTGTTATTAATTTTTATTCGGTTGGTAAAACAGGATTGCTGGAATTTAAGTCTGGTGATACAAGTGAAAAAATAAAAATATATCAAAAATTTAAAGAGCTTTCGATTCCTGTAATTTTTTCAGGTTTATTGGTGGCGCCTGTTATAGGTTTGGCATTTAAGATTGTTTCTAGTCAAGAGCAAGGTTTAAGTCATTTGGCATATTTTAATATAGTGTATCAAGTATATTTGGTTGCAATCTTTATTCCTAATGCTTTAAATGGTTATTTTATATCAAAATTCTCTAGTAAAAATGAAGAAAATGAAAATAATTTTTTGAAAATAGCAAAAAACAACTTTTTCTTTGCACTAGTGATAGCATCTTGCTTGTTTATTTTCCAAAAATTGTTTTTCATCATAGTTGATGATTACTCAGTAGATCTTGTAAATAATTATTATATTATGTTGGGCACAATTGTATTCTTTAGTTTAAATGCAGTTTTTGCTAGTTATTGGCCTTCAATAGGAAAAGCTTGGTTTGGATTTTATATGAATATAATTTGGGCAATTGTATTGCTTATAGTCACATTTGTTTTTTCTAAATATGAAATTTCAGCAGCATTATCTTGGGCATTTTTTATAGCCTATTTAGCTTTAACTATAGTGCAACTTTTAAGTTATAAGGTGTTAAGTTATGCAAAAAAATAAGACTATTTGGGTGTTGTTACGTTCGCATGTAGTTGCCTTACCACCTATAATGACGGTTTTACAGTGTCTACTAGAATTAAATCAATTTAAAGTTGGCTTCATATCTACTCAAGCTAGTGGTTTAATTCATGAAGATCTTGAAGAGTATATTGTTGACCAAAAACACAATGTAAATAAAATAAATCGAATTATAAATTATCTAGAATATAGAGCTTTAGTCAATAAAACTTTAGATAAGCATTTGAAATCTGAAGATTTGGTTTGGGTAGGGTCTTTAGATACGGCTCTAGCCTGTAAAGGATTAGGTTTTTTTGCTAAGAATCCTTATGTATTACATTTACATGAATTGTATGATACACATCAAGACAAGCTAAAATCGATAAAAAACATTGCACAGAATGCAAAGCATGTAGTTGTTCCTGAGCTAAACAGAGCTGGGATCTTGCAAGTTTGGCTTGCCTTAAAGAATAGGCCGATTGTATTACCAAACAAGCCTTATAGACATCCGAGAAAGAAAAATTTAGAGCCTACACATGAGTTAACTCGTAATATTTTACAGGAATATAAAACAGATAAACCTATCATTCTATATCAAGGGCATATAGGCGGTGACCGTAATTTAATGCCCATAGCTGAGGCTATGAGAGAGTTACCAGAATATGAATTTTGGCTGTTAGGTCCAGATCATGGTTATGCTGAAAAGTTGGTTGCGACTTCACCTAATGTAAAATATGTGGGCAGTGTTCCTGCACCTTATCATTTGGAAATAACGAGTTATGCCAGTATTGGTATTATGAGTTATGATCTCATCAATTTAAATAATTTATATTGTGCACCAAATAAGGTGTGGGAGTATATTGGTTTTGGTATTCCATTCCTATCTAATGATTGTTTGAGTTTGAGAGAATTTGATAGTTTTAGTTTGATTTGTGATTTTGAGAAAAATAATATAGTAAATTTTATTAAAAAATTTCTAGTTAAAATGGATATCTTAAGCTCTCATTGTAATTCTTATTATGATGATCTAAATATTAAGAATATTATTCTTGATTTGGTGGGATAGATGGTTTTTTTTATTTCAATATTAAATCTCATTCTGAACATATTTGGAAGTTATTCCTCTTATAGAAGAAATAGTATACTAGTCTTATTTTGGATTGGTCTGGCATTTTTTATATCAATTCCTTTGTTTGTTGATTCTTTTATGGTTTTAATTAATAAGGCAAAAGAATGGGAGGTTTTTTTATTTTTACAAGATGAAAATCATGATTTTTCATTTGAAAAAACAAATATGCTTTTAATGTCTTTATATATTTTATTATTTAATATTTTTTTCCTAATTGGAGAGAGATTTTCTAATATAAAAGTAAATTTAAAAGAAATAAAAATCGATAAAATTCAATTTGAGCGATTTTTATTATTGTTAAATTATATTTTTTTCTTGGTTTTTTTGCTAAATTTTAATGGGGAGTGGTTTGTTGCCGATTTTACTAGAGATGTTAATTTTTACTCCCAAATTAGTGTTATATTTATTTGTATTTGTACATCTGCAACCTATGTCTTAGGTTTAACTGGGCATAAATTTTTAGCGATCTTAAATTTATTGCCAGCAGCCTTAGTATCTTTTATTACATCTGAAAGACCATATTTAGCTCCAGTAATTGGTGTTTGTTTTCTTCTTCTCATAGCAAATAAAAAAAATTTAATAAAACCTGTTATTTTTGGTTTTATTGCATTATTTTTATTCCGCGGAGTACGTGCGATAAGTAATGATGATAAGGCTTCAATAATTAGTATGTTTTTTTCACGTGATTCAGCTACTAGTGTTTTATATTATGTTTTCCAAAACCCTAATTATTACAGTGGATTAACAGAAGCTAAGGCAAGTATATTCATGTTGTCAACGGGTTTGATTCCTACATTTATTTGGAGTGAAAGAAATTTTAGTTTAGTCGATATCCCGGCTATTTTAGCGCAGGATAGATTTGGGTGGACATTTGGTACAATTCACCCTAGTTTACATGGTTGGGTTTATGTTGATTTAGGATGGTTTGGATTAGTATTTGCTTTGATTTTAGGTTTTGCTTTAAGTAAGTTAAATGAAATTTCAGCTCAATACTCTCTTAGAATGTACTCAATAAGTATAGTTGCAATAAGTATGTTTATTTTTGTGGGATTAAGGGGTTCCTTACAAGTTGGTTATTCTAAAGCTTTTTATATTTTTTTCATTGGTATTTTAATTTTTTACTTTTATAAAATTTTAATAAAAGCCTTTCCAAGGAAATCATGATGAATTTAATAATTTGGATGAATCAACCATCTCACCATCAAGCACAATTTTTCGATGCATTAAATGAGAACTTTAATGAATTTAGAGTGAATTATTATAGTCATATCCCATTGAGTCGAGCTGAAATGGGTTGGAGTAAAGATATCCAATTAAAAGGATATGAGCAGTATATAAATCCAGAAAATTTAGAAATTGATCTATTGGAATTAAAAAAATATATCCATATATTGCCAGGATATGGTCATCCATTTTTAATTAAATTAAGAAATATTTTTTCAAAGAATAATATTAAATGGGTGCATTGGAGTGAAAAGGCCTCTACTGGGTGGAAATGGTATGCTTCATATTATAAAAAAACTATCCATGCTTATTATATTAATAAATATGCATTAGGCGCTTTAGCAATTGGTGATCATGCTAAAAATGACTTTATTAAATGGGGTATTCATAAAAATAAAATAGAAATATTACCTTACTCATTTAATGATTTACAGGATTATCCTTCTGATAAGCAAATATTAGATTTTAAAAAAGGAAGAAAATTATTTCTTTTTGTGGGGCGGTTAAGTTTCCTAAAAGGAACAGATTTATTAATAAAAGCATTTTATGAAAAATTTTATAAAAATCCTGAGTGGTGTTTAGTTCTTGTTGGTAATCAAAAAGATAAAACTAATTATCAGGATTTAATTGATCAGTTAGGTTTAACTGATCAAATCTTTATAAGAGGGGTAATACCTGCTCATAAAATAAGTTCAGCCTATAAATCTTGTGATGTTTTTATTCTTCCAAGTCGATATGATGGTTGGGGAATGGTCGTAAACGAAGCTCTTTATTGTAATAAACCTATAATTGTTTCAGATGCTGTCGGAGCCTCTACTCATTTAATTAAAGATGATCACAATGGTTATATATTCAAATCTGCTAATTTTGTTGATTTGTCTAATAAAATGTTAAAATATAAAAATGAAGATTTGCTTTTAAAGCATAGTTCTCATAGTAAAGCAATCTTTAAAAGGTATAGTAGTGAAACTTTAGCTATGAACTTAGTCAAAATTTTACAAAAGTGGTTAGATCAAAATGAAAATATTAATTGATTGTAGTTTATTGACGATAGGTGGAGGTGTACAAGTTGCATTAAGTTTATTATTAAATATTGCTAAAGATAAACAGTTTCAATCTATTATTGTGGCAACTCGTCAGATCGACCAACAATTACCTGATGAGATAAAAAAATTATTCTATGCATATTATGTATTAGATAGTGTACCTATATATAAAAAGTATCAGCAAGCTCATTTTTTTTCAAAGTTAGAAGAGAAATATACACCTGATTTAGTTTTTACAGTATTTGGACCTTCTATGTGGCGTCCGAAAGCACCCTGTCTTCAAGGTTTTGCATTAGGGTTAATGTTTTACCCTGAAGTTCAGGATATTTTAAACTATAGTTTGCTTAAAAAAATTAAAATTAAAATAATGTATTTTATTAAAAGGAATTTATTTCTAAAAAATTCTGATTATTATGTTGTTGAAACTTCTGTTGTTAAAAATAATTTAAAAAATCTTCTAAATCTGGAGAGTAATCATATTTTTGTTATTGAAAATAGTTACAATCCATATTTTGAAGAATATTTTAATAGAAAGATGAGTGTAAAAATTTCAAAGGATGAGTTTAATTTTTTGGTTCCTTCCTCTTACTATCCGCATAAAAACTTAGAAATTTTAGCAAATGTCGTAGATTTACTTTATATAAAGAATTTTAAAAATATCTATTTTAATTTTATGATAGAAGATAAATATTTTGAGGCACTTACTAGGTTAGTGGTTAATAAAAATGCCCAATATATGTTAAAAAACTTTGGCCCAATTGCAAGTTCGAATTTACCTAAATATTATGCTGATTGTGATGCTGTAATTTTACCTACTTTAGCTGAATCTTCAACAAGTGCTTATCCAGAATCTTTTATTTCTAAAAAACCTCTCTTAACATCAGATCGTGACTTCTCAAGAGGCTTATGTGGAGAGGCTGCTTTATTTTTTGATCCTTTAGATGCTGAGGATATAGTAAACAAAGTGATTACTATATATCAAGATGAAAAACTTAGGGTTGCTATTGTTGAAAAAGGTGTTGATCAGCTTAGTAGAGTCTATATTTCGGCTGAAGAAAAATGGAAGAAACAAAAAAACCTTATACAAAATTTAATTGACTTAAATTAAATAGTTTTATCGAGATATTTTGATGAGTTATATCAATTACGCTAAACAGAATCTAACCCGTATTCCTTATAGTTTAGGCAAATATATTGCTCTTGTACCCTATGGTATACGTCCTGGTATGAGTACTATATATTCACTTAGAAAAAATGAAATCGAAAATTTTAATGAGTTTTATTCCTATCAATATAAGCAGTTTATTTTTGAAAAAGTCAAAAATATAAGTGTTTATGCTTATACCAATATAGAATTTTATAAAAAGCTGTATAAAGCTTCTGGGGTAAATCCTAACCAATTTTCTCATTTTAGTGACTTATTTGAGTTGCCAATTATCAGTAAAGCTGAATTGCAAGCTGTTTCTATTGAAGAACGCTCAAATATAAAGCTAAAAAAATCTATTGCGAATACAGGAGGGAGTAGTGGGCAACCTTTATCATTCTATATAGAACCAAGCTCTATACCGCATGAATGGGCACACATGCATACTATTTGGGCTAAATTAGGCTATAAGCAAAGCGATTTAAAAATTGTTTTTGGTGGGCGAGCTGACGTCAAAAATATTATGGAATATGATGCAGTACGTCATCAGTTGACTATTGATATTTATAAGAGCCCACAACAAATCGCAGATACCCTGTTAGTAAACTTTAAAAAATATAAGCCAAAATATTTACATGGTTATCCAAGTGCAATTTTTGATTTTGTTATTTGGCTTGATCTTTATAAACATCCCTTATTACCTGTATTAAAACAACATATACAAGGGATGTTCTTGGGTTCAGAATTTCCATCCCCAGTTCTTAGAAAAAAAGTAGAAGAGTTGCTTTCTTGTAGTTCTGTGTCGTGGTACGGACATACAGAAAGGGCAGTTCTAGCATACGAAAAAGATGAGCAATATACCTATAGCCCATTTGTATCTTATGGTTTTGCAGAAGCAATTCAGAATGAACAAGAGGATTATAGTCTAGTTGCAACAAGCTACTATAACTATGCTTCTCCACTTATTCGATATGATACTAGTGATTTGATTGAACCCAATATTCAAGATGGATTGCTTGTAGATTTTAAAATTAGCAGTGGGCGTAATGGTGAATATGTACTAGATCGCCATTTAAATAAAATTTATTTAACTGCTTTAATTTTTGGCCGTCATCACTCAATTTTTGATTACGTGCAGCATGTGCAAGTGAAACAAATAGAAGCTGGTAAGGTTACATTTTATATTACTTCAAACCATAACTATTCCCATGAATTTTTAATAGATAAAATGGATTTAAGTAATGTAGATTTAGACTTCTCTTTTGAGGTTATTCAATCTCCTATTAAGACAGCTGCTGCAAAAGTCCCATTATTAATCAAAAATTAACTATAGAATTCCTGAGCAAACTTATGAAACAAATCCTCCAAGATATGGCAAAAGGCGGTACAACCGTAACAGAAGCACCAGTACCACAGTGCTCTAGAGGGCATTTACTTATTTCCACTACTACTTCGCTTATTTCAGCAGGTACAGAGCGCATGTTAGTCGGCTTTGGTAAAGCTTCTATGTTAGACAAAGCTCGCCAACAACCAGAAAAAGTAAAAATGGTACTTGAAAAAGTCCAAACAGATGGGCTGCTTACTACCTATGACGCAGTAAAGTCCAAACTGGCACAACCTTTACCACTTGGTTATTGTAATGTTGGTATAGTTCATGAGGTTGGAGCGGGTGTAGACGATTTTAAAGTAGGTGATCGTGTCGTTTCAAATGGTCCACATGCAGACATAGTCAAAGTACCGAAAAACCTATGTGCAAAAATACCCGACAATGTAGCCGATGAAGCAGCTTCTTTTACAGTTGTTGCTAGTATTGGCTTACAAGGCATTCGTCTGGCACAACCAACCATAGGTGAAAGCTTTGTGGTTACAGGTGCAGGCTTAATTGGCTTACTCACCATTCAAATGCTAAGAGCAAATGGCTGCCGTGTATTGGCTATTGACTTTGACCAAAGCAAACTCGAACTTGCCAAACAGTTTGGTGCAGAAGTCTGTAACCCTGCCAAAGGTGAAGACCCTGTAGCTGCAGGTTTAGCATTTAGCCGTGGTGCAGGGGTAGATGGTGTCATTATTACTGCATCAACTAAAGTGAGTGATCCTGTTACACAAGCCGCACGTATGAGTCGCAAACGCGGACGTATTATTTTAGTTGGTGTAACAGGTTTAGAGTTAAATCGTGCAGACTTCTATGAAAAAGAACTTAGCTTTCAGGTGTCATGTTCTTATGGACCAGGTCGTTACGATGCTGCTTATGAAGAAAAAGGACAGGATTACCCGGTAGGATTTGTTCGCTGGACAGAACAGCGTAACTTTGTTGCAGTGTTGGATATGATGGCGGCAGGCACATTAAATGTAGATGCCTTAATTACCCATCGTTTTGAATTTGAAGATGCGCCAAAAGCTTATGATGTTTTAACAGAAGATAAATCAGGTTTGGGTATTTTACTTAAATACAATTCGGCCGTAGAAACACGAACAGAAAAGAAAGTCATTTTAAAACCAATTCAGATTGATGCACAAAATGCTGTCGTTGGTTTTATTGGTGCAGGCAATTATGCTTCACGTATTTTAATTCCTGCATTTAAAAAAGCGGCTTCACAACTGCATACCATTGTAACTTCTGGTGGTATTAATGGGGTGATTCATGGTGAAAAGGCAGGATTTGCAGAAGCATCGACAGATATAGATGCTTTATTAAATAATAAAGATGTAAACACTGTAGCAATTGCAACACGACATAATAGTCATGCCTACTTTGTAGAAAAAGCACTGTTAGCGGGTAAAAATGTTTTTGTAGAAAAGCCATTGGCATTGACGGTAGAAGAAATAGAGAAAGTTGAACAGGCTTATAATCACAATATAGAAAATAAACAATATGCTCGTGTCATGGTGGGCTTTAACCGTCGCTTTGCATCTCAAGTACAAAAAATGAAAGCCTTGCTAGACACGGTTAAAGAGCCTAAAAGCTTTATTATGACTATGAATGCAGGTGCGATTCCTGCAGATCACTGGACACAGGATAATGCGGTAGGTGGTGGGCGTATTATTGGTGAGGCATGTCATTTCATAGATTTAATGCGTTTTTTAGCAGGTTCAAAAATTGTGTCTGTTCAAGCGAGACGTATGGGTGAAACCGATGCTGTACAAGTCCTTGAAGATAAAGCAAGCATTACTTTAGGTTTTGAAGATGGTTCATTTGGAACAATTTTCTATTTGGCGAATGGAGCATCAAGTTTTCCTAAAGAGCGAGTAGAAGTCTTTGCTGCAGGCCGTGTATTACAACTGGATAACTTCCGTAAACTTAAAGGTTTTGGCTGGTCTGGCTTTAACAAAATGAATTTGTGGCGTCAGGACAAAGGGCAAGATGCTTGTGCGGCTGCTTTTGTTGAGAGTATTCGTCAAGGCAAAGAGTCACCTATTCCAGCAGATGAAATTTTTGAAGTTGCACGTATGACCATTCAAGCCGCTGAAATTTTACGGGCTCAGACATGAGTGTATTTATAAAGGGGAAAACAGCCTTAGCATTAGGGCTGTTTAACTTATTTCGAGTTTTTAAATACCGTTTAGGTGTCAAAACAGGGTTAAATCCTGTACAAAAACTTGCTGCAAAAATGCCTGAGGGGCAATTTTTTAATACTACGTCCGAGTGTACTAAGGTAAAAAACTTTCCTAAAACCTTACAGGCTTTTGGTTATTTGGAATATCCTTTAACACAGGGTATTCCCAACTGGTTTTATAGTCCGTTAACCCAGTATGAGTTTCAAAACAGTCATTTGGCTTGGTATAAAATTCCAGATTTTGATGCAAATGTAGGTGATATTAAAGGTATTTGGGAAGCTTCGCGTTTTGATTGGGTACTCAACTTTGTTCTGCAAGCTCAACAACATAATGATGAAGCACTGCATGTGTTAGATGCGTGGTTAAACGACTGGTGCCAGAAAAATGCTGCCTATTTAGGGCCCAACTGGAAATGTGGGCAAGAAGCCTCTATTCGGGTCATGCATTTAATTGCAGGCTTAATTGGTTTAAATCAACTGACACAACCGAGTCAAAATATACAACAACTTATAGCATTACATTTAAAACGGATTGCACCTACCATTGATTATGCAATTGCCCAAGACAATAACCATGGTACTTCTGAAGCGACAGCACTTTTTATAGGTGGGGCATTACTCAATCATGTGACACCTAAACCAGAATATAAAGCATGGCGAGAACTTGGGCATAAGTGGTTGGAAAATCGAGCTCAAAAACTGATTATGGAAGATGGTGGATTTAGCCAATATTCAGTGACTTATCATCGTGTGATGCTGGACTCATATTGTCTGGCAGAAATAGTTAGACAGAAATTAAGTTTGCCTAAATTTTCTCAGCGCTTATATAACCAACTGGGAAAAGCCACTAATTGGCTGTATATTTTGACACAGCAAGATGGTGATGCACCGAACCTAGGTGCGAATGATGGCGCTAAGCTTTTGCCTGTCAGTGCGACTGATTACCGCGATTTTAGACCAACTGTACAGTTGGCGAGTACTTTATTTTGTCAGCATAGTTATTATGCCGAATCAGGAAATTATGATGAGACATTGGATTTCTTCGGTATAAATAAAGTGCAGAAATCGGATTTTAATCTGCCAAATAAAAATGTCTTATTTGATTCCAGCGGTTTAATTACTGCTGAGAACAGTAGATTTTTTATTGCTTTTAAATTGCCTATTTTTCAATTTAGACCGAGCCAATGCGATGCCTTACACTTAGATGTATGGTGTAAAGGCAAAAATATTTTAAGAGATGGTGGTACTTATAGTTATAACTCTTCAGCAGAAGAGCTAGAGTATTTTAGCGGTACAGAAAGTCATAATACTGTGCAGTTTGATCAACATTTGCAGATGCCAAGATTAAGCCGTTTTTTATTTGGTGCATGGTTGAAGCCTGAAAATTTAAATTATCAAAAGTATCAATTTTCTTGTGGTTATAAAGATAATTGGGGATGTAAACACCAAAGAAATATTGTTTTAAAAAATAAAACTATCCTTGTTACAGATCATATTTCAGGTTTTCAAGATCAGGCAGTTTTACGTTGGCGCTTACAGCCTGGTAAATGGGAACTTAATGATAAAAAAATTTGTAATGGTGCGATTTCAATTGAAATTAAAACAGATAACGAGGTGGAGATAGTTCTTTCTTCGGGATTTGAGTCTCGTTATTACTATCAGAAAACCGTCTTACCTGTACTAGAGGTGAAGGTAAAGCAGTCCTCAACAATAATCACAGTAATTAAAGATATCTCATGAAAATTTTATATTTCCATCAGCATTTTTCGACTCCTAAAGGTTCGGCAGGCATTCGTTCTTACGCGATGGCGCAATCGCTTATTCGTAATGGACATCAAGTGACGATGGTATGCGGCTCCTTTGGCGCTGGCCAGACTGGCTTAACACAGCCCTTTGATAAAGGCGTGCGTAAAGGAAATGTAGACGGTATTGATATTATCGAATTTGAATTGCCATATTCAAATAGTTTGTCTTTCTTAAAACGCATCTTAATTTTTTTAAGCTTTGCATTTAAATCAATCAAAGTTGCTTTTACAGAAAATTATGATGTGTTATTTGCAACTACAACACCCCTAACGGCTGGCATTCCAGGAATTTTTGCTAAATGGTTGCGAAGAAAGCCATTTGTATTTGAGGTTCGGGATTTATGGCCAGAACTGCCTAAAGCCATGGGGGTGATTAAAAATCCAATTGTATTGTGGATGATGTCTATATTGGAGTGGGTGTCTTACCATTCAGCAGACCGTTTGGTTGGACTATCGCCAGGTATCGTGGAAGGTATTGTCAAACGTGGTATTGATCCACAAAAAGTGGCATCTATTCCGAATGGCTGTGATTTAGATATTTTTGCCCAAGAACAACAGGCTTGGCGTCCTGAGCAGGTAAAAAATACTGATTTAATGGCAATTTTTACGGGAACACATGGTTTAGCCAATGGCTTAAGCGCTGTGATTGAGGCTGCGGCTCAGCTGCAGCAGCGTGGACGTGACGATATTAAAATTGTGCTTGTGGGCGATGGGATGCAAAAAAAAGCATTAATGGAACAAGCTAAGCAGTTAGATTTAAACAATATTATTTTCCATGATCCTGTAAATAAAACCAAATTGGCTGGCTTAATGGCAAGTGCAGATGTCGGCTTGCAAATTTTGGCGAATGTACCAGCATTTTATTATGGTACCTCTCCAAACAAATTTTTTGACTATATTGCAGCAGGATTACCTGTCTTAAATAACTATCCTGGCTGGCTGGCAGAGTTGATTGAGCAAACGAACTGCGGTTTTGCTGTACCGCCAGAAAATGCACAGTTATTTGCAGATGCATTAGAATATGCAGCAGATCATCGTGATGAGCTTGTGGTTATGGGTGAAAATGCACAGAATTTAGCTCGCTCTCAGTTTAACCGTCAGGAACTTTCACAAAAGTTTGCTGAGTGGGTAGCGCAAGGATAATATAATGCTAAAACGCCTCCTCGATATTATTATTGCTTCTATTGCCCTTATCTTGCTGTCACCGTTGTATTTTTATGTGGCACATAAAGTGAAAAAAAATCTGGGCTCACCAGTGTTATTTCGTCAGGTGCGTCCCGGTTTACATGGCAAACCTTTTGAGATGATCAAGTTCCGAACCATGAAAGATGCGGTGGATGAACAAGGCAATCCATTACCGGACAGTGAACGTCTAACGGCTTTTGGTCAGATGCTGCGCTCTACCAGTCTGGATGAAATGCCAGAATTGTGGAATGTAATTAAAGGCGATATGAGTATTGTTGGTCCACGTCCATTACTGATGGAATACCTGCCACTTTATAATGCCGAACAAGCTAAACGTCACAATGTGCGTCCAGGTATGACCGGTCATGCACAGGTGAATGGCCGTAATGCGATTAGTTGGGAAGAAAAGTTTAAGCTGGATACCTGGTATGTTGAAAATCAATCAATTTGGCTTGATTTTAAAATTATGCTGAAGACAGTAAAAAAAGTTATTGCTAAAGATGATATTAATGAAGCTGGTGAAGTGACAATGACAAAATTTACTGGCACTAAGACGGATCATCATTATGATTGAAGTCTATGCAATTTATGGTGCATCTGGGTGTGGCCGTAGTTTAATGCCAGTAGCACGTGAACAGCTAGAGCGTGATAATATTCAAGCTGAAATTTATTTTATTGATGACAGTTTAACTGAAAAAATTACAATTAATGGCCATGTGGCTTTGAATTATGAAGCTTTTAAAGAATTAAAAGCTGATAAAAAATTCACTTTAATTGCGATTGCCAATAGTCAAATTCGTGAAAAAATTGCGATAAAACTTGAACAAGATGCAATTGAGCGATGGACTGTTCAGGCAGATAATGTCGTGCGTATGGATGCAATAGAAATTGCTCCGGGTGCTGCTTTAAGTCCATTTGTGACTCTCACTTCCAATATTAAAATTGGCAAATGTTTTCATGCCAATTTATATAGCTATATAGAACATGATTGTGTAATTGGCGACTATGTTACTTTTGCTCCTGGAGTAAAATGTAACGGCAATATTCATATCCAAGATCATGCTTATATTGGTGCAGGTGCCGTGATTAAACAAGGCACACCAGACAAACCTTTAGTGATTGGTAAGGGTGCTGTGGTAGGAATGGGCGCTGTCGTGACTAAAAGTGTGCCACCAGGCGTGACAGTAGTTGGCAATCCGGCACGTATTTTAGAGAAAAAATAAGCTTTTCAATTTTAAAAATTCAGGACACATCATGTTAAATACTGTATTTGAACCATGGCCAAGTTTTACTCAGGAAGAAGCGGATGCAGTTTCCCAGGTTTTATTGTCGAATAAGGTCAACTACTGGACCGGACAGGAATGCCGTGAGTTTGAAAAAGAATTTGCCCAGTTTGCAGACACCCGGTATGCAGTGGCATTGGCCAATGGAACCGTGGCGCTCGATGTGGCTTTAAAAGCACTGGGTATCGGGGCAGGGGATGATGTCATTGTCACCTCACGTACCTTTCTGGCTTCAGCCAGTTCCATTGTGACAGCTGGGGCAAATCCGATTTTTGCCGATGTGGAAATGGACTCGCAAAATATCTCACGTCGTACGATTGAAGCAGTTTTAACGCCTAATACCAAAGCGATTATTTGTGTGCATCTCGCTGGCTGGATGTGTGATATGGATCCCATCATGCAGCTGGCTTCCGATAAAGGCCTGTATGTGATTGAAGATTGTGCCCAAGCCCATGGTGCCAAGTACAAAGGGAAATCTGCAGGTTCAATCGGTCATATTGGTGCCTGGTCATTCTGTCAAGATAAAATTATGACCACGGGTGGTGAAGGAGGAATGGTCACTACCAATGATGAAAATTTATGGAAAAAAATGTGGTCTTATAAAGATCATGGTAAAAACTTTGACAGTATATATAACAAACAGCATCCACCGGGATTCCGCTGGTTACATGACTCTTTTGGTACCAACTGGCGCATGATGGAAATGCAGGCTGTGATCGGCCGTATTCAGCTGAAAAAAATGCCAGAATGGACCGCAAAACGCATCGCCAATATGCAGAAAATTTATACCGCATTTGCAGACAATCTATATTTTACCGTGCATCGCCCCTCCAATGACTATGTACATGCTGCCTATAAATGTTATGTACAAGTCAATAATGAAAAATTGCCTGAAGGATGGTCACGTGATCGCATTATGGGTGAAATTAATGCGCTGAATGTGCCTTGTTTTAGCGGTTCCTGTTCAGAGGTCTATTTGGAACATGCGTTTGATGGCACGTCATGGCGCCCGGAACAGCGCCTGGCGAATGCACAAAAACTTGGCGATAACAGTCTGATGTTCTTGGTGCATCCTACCTTAAGTGATGAAAGTATTAACAAAACTGTGACGGTAATTCAACAGGTCATTAATAGAATAGTTGCTTAAACTTTTGAGAGAAATGCACCGTATTCGGTGCATTTCTCTATTATCACTCTAAGTTACCAATAGAATCATGATTCATTAAAAATTTATTAGAATTGAGACAACGTACCCAGTGAAATCGATCATTACGCCTTTCGTAGAATCACCGCGAGCCGCCAAACTTGCATTTTTAATTATTCTGGATTTTTGTACTTTTCCGGTCTTGATCTGGCTATGTTATGCGATTCGCCTTTTTGATTTAGGCGCAGAGGTAGTGCCTCATCTGGCTTTTGGTGCAGTTTGGGTGAGTGTCATTGCCGTTGCATCGCTTTTGCTCTGTGGGGTTTACCGCTTTATTGTCCGTACTTATAATGAAGTGTTTATGATCAAAATAGGACTGGCGACTGCATTGGCTGTCTTCGGTCTTTATGCCTTGGCTTATTTTACCCCGGCATTTATTCCGACCTCTATTCCGCTGATGTTCGGCTTTATGATGTTTGCCTGGATCTGGTTTAGCCGTGGCATTATCCGCTTTATTATCCGTTCCTATTTGCAGGCTGACGTACAGAAAAAACGCATTGCGATTTATGGTGCGGGTAATGCAGGCCAACAGGTTGCTGCTGCACTTTATCGTTCCAATGAGCATTTACCGGTCATGTTTATTGATGACAAACGCTCATTGACTGGACAGCAGCTGGGGCGACTTAAAGTCTATGATGCCCAGACAGCCCTAAAGCTCATGAGCAAGCAAAAAATTGATGAAATTCTGATTGCTTTGCCTTCAGTCGGACGGGTCCGTAAAAGTGAAATCATTAAATTTTTAGAACCGGCACATTTAAAAATTACCGAGATTCCGGGATTGACCAAACTGGTCGATGGTGAAATCCGGATTTCTGATATTCAGGAAGTAGATATTATTGACCTGCTGGGACGCGATCCGGTGCCGCCCGTAGCAGAGCTTCTGGCCAAGAATATTAAAGATAAAGTGGTGATGGTCACCGGTGCAGGCGGTTCGATTGGTTCAGAGTTGTGCCGCCAGATTGTAAAAAACCAGCCGGTGAAAATCATCATTTTTGAATTAACCGAGTTTGCCCTGTATAGCATTGATAAAGAACTCCGGCTAATGTCACAGTGCGAGATTATTCCGATTCTGGGCTCGGTGCTGGACCAGCAAAAACTGGAACGTGTGATTGAACAGTATGGTGTGCAAACCGTCTATCATGCAGCAGCCTACAAGCATGTACCATTGGTTGAGTGTAATCCGCTGGCAGGCTTGAAAAATAATGCAGTAGGAACGGCGTTTAGCGTGAATGCGGCTGTGAAGAAAGGCGTCGAAACCTTTGTGCTGATCTCAACTGATAAAGCGGTACGTCCGACCAATGTCATGGGCGCCAGTAAACGTATGGCAGAACTTTACTGTCAGGCTATGGCGGAAGCTCAGGACCAGACCCAGATCAGCATTGTCCGTTTTGGCAACGTACTCGGTTCTTCTGGCTCCGTGGTGCCCTTGTTCAAGCAGCAAATTGCCAAGGGTGGACCGATTACCGTGACTCATCCGGACGTGACCCGTTACTTTATGACTATTCCGGAAGCGTCACAACTGGTGATTCAGGCCGGTGCCTTGGGTGTTGGTGGCGATGTATTCCTGCTGGATATGGGTGAACCAGTGCGTATCCAGGATCTGGCCCGTCAAATGATTGCCTTGAGCGGACTGAAAGTCCGTGATGAGCAGCATCCGGAGGGCGATATAGAAATTCAGTATGCTGGTTTGCGTCCAGGTGAAAAGCTGTATGAAGAACTGTTAATTGATCAGGAAAATACCGATATTACCTCACACAATCGTATCCTGAGATCATTTGAAAAACACGTTCCGTTACAGGAAATTACACAAGTGTTTGATAAAATCCAGGAACTTTCTGCTACGCAGGCAGATATCGACTGGGCCTTGTCACAGCTTGAATATTATGTTGATGGCTATCAACGTGGTAAAGAAATTAAAGTCAATTAAGTGAAGTTCATTTATGATTAAGAAAGCCATTTTGCCAGTCGCAGGCTTGGGTACCCGTTTTCTTCCAGCCAGTAAGTCTATTCCTAAAGAAATGGTGACGGTGGTGGATCGTCCAGCGATTGAATATGTGGTACGTGAGGCTGTTGCAGCAGGAATTGAACAGATTATCCTGGTCACACATTCATCTAAAGCATCGATTGAAAATTACTTTGACCGTAATTTTGAGCTTGAAACGACACTTGAAAATAAAAAGAAATTCGATTTGCTTGCAGAAATCACAGAAATTTTACCCTCGCATGTCAGCGTGATCAGCGTACGTCAACCACAACCCCTAGGTTTAGGTCATGCAGTACTCTGTGCCAAGACCGTGATTGGCGAAGATGACTTTGCGGTTTTATTACCTGATGTATTGGTGAAAGATCCAGAGTCAGTAAATGATTTGAGCTTAATGATTCAACGTTTTAATTCATCTCAAGCTTCACAAATTATGGTGGAAGCTGTGCCGGATCATCTGGTCGATCAATACGGCATTATAGATGTTGCAAGCTCACCTTTAGAAGGTGAAAGTAGCGTAATGCAAGGGATTGTGGAAAAACCGGCAGTCGGTACTGCACCCTCCAATCTTTCCGTCGTGGGGCGTTATGTCCTGCCTGCCAAGATTATGCAGTTATTGGAAAATACCCCCAAAGGTGCAGGCAACGAAATTCAGCTCACCGATGCGATTGCGGAATTACAAAAGACCGAAACAGTTGAAGCCTATCGAATGAAAGGTCAAACCTTTGACTGTGGCAGCAAATTGGGTTATCTCAAAGCCGTGTTACATTATGGTGTAGATCATCCTAAATTGGGTGAGGACTTTAAAGCGCTTATCCAGGAACTTGCATTATAAGGCGGTGAATGATGAAGGTTGCAGTATTTGGACAAACCCTGTACTCAGGTGTTCTGTCAGCATTGTTGGCTGAATGCGGCCATCAGGTGTACTGGTGTGATTTTCTAAAAAAAAGTGCTTTAGAACAAGCCTATGCCCAAGATGATGCAGTCAAACAGTTACTGGATAAACAGCAGCAAAATGGATTTTTAAAATACTGTCACCTGAATGATATTGCCCTGGATATGGATGCCTATTTCTTTAGTTTTAATCCGACTGAAGAACATCTGGGAATTGAAATATTAAAAGAAATCGGTCAGCGTCAAATTATTCATCCTAAACTGATGATCAATGCGTCCACGCTAGGCTTGCATGGCACCGACAAATTGCAAAAATATTTACCTGAGGATGACTGGGTGTATTTACCTGACATTATTCAGGAGGGAAATGCCTTGGCCAGCATGACTCAGGCCGAACAGTTGATTGTGGGCTGTGAGCAAAGCAAGGTTCAACTCAAAATCCAGGAATTACTGCGTCCATTGTTTCCACGCCATCAGCAATATCTATTTATGCCCGTTTTAGATGCCGAATTTACCAAACTCAGCATTTCAGGCATGTTGGCAACACGGATTAGCTATATAAACGATTTGGCCGTAGTTGCGGAAAAACTGGGCATTGATATCGAGCATGTGCGGCAGGGCATGGCAGCGGATAGCCGGATCGGGTCGTCCTATCTGTATCCGGGAGCGGGTTTTGGCGGAGAAAACTTCTCGCATGATATTCTTACCTTGGCCAATACCGTGTCCGGGACAGGAACGAAAAGTCAGCTGTTGGCGCAGGTGTGGGACATCAATGAACAGCAAAAAGAGCTGCTGTTTAGAAAGCTGTGGAAATATTACCATGGCGATTTAAAAGCTAAAACGGTGGCAATTTGGGGTGCCTCTTTTAAAGAAAATACGGCACGTATCCAGCAGTCCCCCATTCATACCATGCTGAAAGCTTTATGGGCACAGGGCGTAACGGTCAAGCTGCATGATCCGCAGGCATTGGCGGAAATTGAGAAAGTCTATGGTCATCGTGAGGACCTGATTTATTGTACTGACCAGTATGAAGCCGTAAATGGCGCACATGCCTTATGCCTGTTAACTGCCTGGAAACAATATTGGAGTCCGGATTACCCGACTTTATTAAAAATCATGCGGCATCCGCTGATTTTGGATGGTCGAAATATTTATGATCCAGACTATGTGAAAGGTCAGGGATTTGCCTATATGGGGGTAGGGCGTTAATGATGAATCAAGCACAACCTTATCCAGTAGAAGTGGCTGATACAGTTCTAAGCAAGCTGCTGAAATTGAAAAATGAAATTGGAAACAAGCATTTAACCGATTTTTTTGCAGAAGAAGATCAGCGTTTTCAAAAAAATTCTGTAAATTTAGACACGCTTGTCTTCGATTTTAGCAAGCATCGGGTCAATCAGACGGTACTTGACCATTTGGTGGAATGGGCCAATGCACAAGAGCTCAAGCCCTGGATTAAACGGCTGTTTTCCAGTGAAGCCATTAACTATACCGAACAGCGTGCAGCGATGCACTGGGCATTACGTTTGCCTCCGCATGATCAACTGCATGCTGACGTTGCAGCACAGGTTCATCAGCAACTTCAGCGCATGTATGCCCTGGTGGAAAAAATTCATGCCGGTCAATTTCGTGGTGCGACCGGAGAAGTGATCCAGGATGTGGTCAATATTGGGGTGGGAGGGTCGGATCTTGGGCCAGTGATGGTCAGTCATGCCTTATCCGATTTTAAAAAACAGACCACCAAGCCTTTAAATATACATTTTGTATCGACCATGGATGGCAGCCAGTTGTCGGCATTATTGCATCAGCTGCGTCCTGAGACCACTTTATTTATTATCTCATCCAAGTCTTTTAGCACCATTGATACCTTATCCAATGCGCAAACCGTGCGTTTATGGCTGGAAAAAGCATTAGGTCAGCATCCGCATATTCTCAAGCACCATTTTATCGGGGTATCGACCAAACCCGAGAAAATGACCGAATGGGGCATTGCGCCTGAAAATCAGTTGTTGCTCTGGGACTGGGTCGGTGGGCGTTATTCGCTCTGGTCATGTATTGGCTTGCCGATTGCATTAACCATTGGGGTTGAGGGCTTTAAGCAGTTACTGGTTGGCGCATATGCGATGGATCAACATTTCCAGCAGGCTCCTTTCAATGAAAATATTCCTGTACTGATGGGCTTGCTGGGTGCCTGGAATACCAATTTTTTAGATATCCAGACCCATGCCATTTTGCCTTATGATGGTCGTTTAAAATACTTTGCCTCATATTTACAACAGCTGGAAATGGAATCGAATGGTAAATCGATTCAGCGCAACAATGAAAAAGTTCAACTTGATAGCTGCCCGATTGTGTGGGGTGAGGTTGGACCCAATGCCCAGCATGCTTTCTACCAGTTATTGCATCAAGGTACACAAGCCGTAAGCTGTGATTTTATTGCACCGGTAAAACGTTATAATGCCAATCAATTTACCTATGCCGAAAATGCCGAAGCCTTGGTCGAGCAGCACCATTTGGCCTTATCCAATTGTCTGGCTCAATCACGCTTGCTGGCATTTGGCAATCAAGCCTTGGATCAGGCTGAACTCAATGATTTACCTGCCTATAAACAATATGCAGGCAATCAGCCCAGTAGCACCATTTTACTCCAGGAGCTGACACCCTATAGCCTGGGGATGCTGATAGCCATGTATGAACATAAAGTGTTTGTACAGTCTGTGCTATGGAATATCAATCCCTTTGACCAATGGGGTGTGGAAAAAGGCAAGGAAATAGCTAATCAGCTGCTGCCGATTTTAAGTGGCGAAAGTCAGAATATTTCAGACCTGGATGACTCGACTCAAGGTTTAATACATATTTTATTAGGAAAAACACATGGCTAAAATTTTAGTGACCGGCGGTGCAGGCTATATTGGCTCACATACCTGCGTGGAACTTTTAAATTCAGACCATGAAGTGATTGTGCTGGATAATCTTTGCAATAGTTCGGAAGAATCTTTAAACCGTGTACAACAGATCTGCGGAAAAACCTTAACTTTTGTGCAAGGCGATATTCGTGATGCACAGGTTCTAGATCAGGTTTTTCAGCAGCATCAGATTGATGCGGTGATTCATTTTGCCGGTTTAAAAGCGGTAGGGGAAAGCCAGCAGATTCCACTGGCTTATTTTGACAATAATATTTCCGGCTCCATTCAACTGCTACAGGCCATGCAGCGCGCCGGAGTATTTAATCTGGTCTTCAGTTCATCGGCCACAGTGTACGATGAGGCGAATGTGTCGCCTTTAAATGAAAGTATGCCGACTGGTATGCCGACGAATAATTATGGCTATACCAAACTGATGGTTGAACAGCTTCTACAAAAGTTGTCGATTGCAGATGAACGCTGGTCGATTGCACTACTGCGTTATTTCAACCCGGTCGGTGCACATAAGAGTGGTCGTATTGGAGAAGATCCGCAAGGCATTCCAAATAACCTGATGCCATTTGTCACTCAGGTTGCTGTAGGCCGCCGGGAAAAATTGGCGATCTTCGGCAATGATTACGATACCGTTGACGGAACTGGCGTGCGCGATTATATCCATGTGGTGGATTTGGCGAATGCTCATTTGTGTGCCCTGAATAACCGCCTTATGGCAAAAGGCTGTCGTGCCTGGAATATTGGAACCGGTCAGGGCTCATCGGTTCTGGAAGTGGTGAAGACGTTTGAACGGGTCAACCATGTGCCGGTCGCCTATAGCATTGAGCCACGCCGTGAAGGCGATGTGGCGACTTCATTTGCAGACAATAGCCGTGCTGTGCAAGAGTTAGGCTGGGAACCGCAATATACTCTGGAAGATATGCTGGCGGACAGCTGGAACTGGCAAAAGCAGAATCCGAAAGGGTTTATCTAAGATCCGATCATGAACAGACAGGTGAATTCGATGATCTTGAAATTAATTTTGAGTGATTTATATCGATATACAGGCAATCAAAAACTGAGTTCTTTCATTAAAAATTATTTTTTTAATCGAGGGTTTAATTTTTCTGTCTGGCTTAGAATCGCCAGTTCCAAAACCTGGCTTGCCAAGATTGCCTATCCTGTTTTTTATTATAAAAAGAAAAAATATGGCATTGATATTCATGTCAATACAAAAATTGGCTTTGGCTTATATATTGGTCATGGTGGACCATTGGTGGTAAGTCCAACGGCAACCATAGGTAATAATGTGAATTTGTCGCAATATACCACCATCGGTGCAAATTTAGGTCCGGCGGCGATGATTGGGGATAATGTCTATATCGGGCCGAATGTGTGTATTATTGAAAATGTTAAAATTGGCAATAATGTCACCATTGGTGCGGGCAGTGTAGTGACCAAAGACATCCCTGAAAATGCGACTGCTGCGGGTAATTATGCCAAGGTGCTTAATTTTGAACAGCCAGGAAAGTTTGTGAACAAAAGATATAAACTTTAAATGACTGGTTTTTAAAATAAAAAGAGCTCAAATCGAGCTCTTTTTATAAGATGGCAATACTAGGCGATTGCCATCTTATTTTTAATGATTGCCTTGAATCAGCAGGGTCAATTCATCGACATAATCCTGTATCGGTTCAGGATTCCTATCTGCACGGCTTTCAATATTTAAGCGCAGTAATGGCTCGGTATTGGAAGCGCGTACATTTAAACGCCATGCGCCAAAATCCAGGCTCACACCGTCTGTTCGATCAATGGCCGGATTTTGATCGGCATAGTGATCAAAAATCTTTTGAATGGTCGTTTGGGTATCTGCCACTTTGAAGTTGATTTCGCCTGAACATGGAAATTTTACAATCATTTCTTCTACCAGGGCGGACAACGGTTTTTGGGTTTCAGACAATACCGACACTGCTAACAGCCATGGAATCATGCCGCTATCGCAATAGGCAAAGTCACGAAAATAATGGTGTGCACTCATTTCTCCGCCATATACGGCATTATGCTCGCGCATTTTTTCTTTAATGAAAGAATGACCTGATTTAGACTGGATCGCTTCACCCTGGTATTGTTCAACAATGTCAAAAGTATTCCAGACCAGGCGCGGGTCATGCACAATTTTCTCACCCGATTGTTTCAGCAAGAATGCTTGGGCCAATAGCCCTACAATATAATAGCCTTCAATAAACTGGCCTTTTTCATCAAACAGGAAGCAACGGTCAAAGTCGCCATCCCATGCAAGCCCCATGTCAGCCCCATGCTCAATGACGGCTTGACGCGTGCTATCCCGGTTTTCAACCAGCAGCGGGTTGGGAATGCCATTCGGGAAGGTGCTATCAGCCTCATGGTGAATTTTAATAAATTCTACCGGTACATTCAGAACCTTGAATTTTTCTTCAATCGCATCAATCACATGACCAGCTGCACCATTACCGGCATTTACCACCAGTTTCATCGGTGCGATCTTGGAAGCTTCGATGTAAGTCATGAGATGATCTACAAATTCAGGCAGGATATTATATTTTTCGGTCGTCCCTTTTTGCTCAACCTCTTTAAAGACCCCTGATTCTGCCAAAAGCTGAATGTCTTTTAGACCGGTATCTGCACTGATTGGGCGGGCATTTTCACGCACCAGTTTCATGCCGTTGTAATCCATCGGATTATGACTGGCAGTCACTTCAATGCCGCCTTGAACATCGAGATGGAAGGCAGCAAAGTAGACTTCTTCCGTTCCCGTCATGCCTAAATCGAGTACCTTAACACCAGCATCATTTAAACCGCGAATAGTGGCCTGTTTCAGGCCTTCACTGCTCAAACGAATGTCACAACCGATGACCACTGTTTTAGGTTGATAGATCTGTCCATAAGCCCGGCCAATTTTATAGGCAATGTCTTCATTTAATTCTTCACCCAATTTTCCACGAATATCGTAGGCTTTAAAACAACTCAGCGTCATGTTTTTTACTCTTTCCTTTGCAAGAAAAAGGCCGGTTACCCAGCCTTATATCAGAATTTATTATTCAACTGTGACCGATTTTGCCAGGTTACGCGGCTGATCGACATCCGTTCCACGTAAGACTGCTACATGGTAAGACAGCAGTTGCACAGGAATACTGTAAACAATTGGCGCAAGGAGCGGGCTAATACCTGGGATATGAACCACATGCTGACGCTCTTTGCCTTTAATGCCGCTGTTTTCATCGGCAAAGACAAACAGCTCGCCACCACGAGCCTGAACTTCTTCCATATTGGATTTAAGTTTATCGAGCATGTTATCTTGCGGAGCAAGAATTACCACTGGCATGTCATTGTCTACCAGTGCTAATGGACCATGTTTCAGTTCACCAGCCGCATAACCTTCGGCATGAATATATGAAATTTCTTTCAGTTTCAATGCACCTTCAAGGGCAATCGGGAACTCGGTACCACGACCTAAAAACAGGCAGTGCTGTTTTTCTACAAACAGCTCAGATAAACGCAGAATATCTTTATCTTGCTGTAGGGTATCTAAGATGACTTTAGGCGTATGCCATAAATCAGTGGTAATGGCGGTAATTTGTTCAGCCGGGATGCTTTGCTTGACTTGACCGATTTTCAGTACCAACAGCATGAGTGCGGCAAGCTGGGTGGTAAATGCTTTGGTTGACGCAACGCCAATTTCAGGGCCAGCCAGGGTTAACAGGCTATGATTGGTTTCACGCACCATTGAAGAGGTAGCCACATTACAAATGGTCATGGTCGTAATGTTCAAACTTTTTGCAGCAGCGCGTTTTTGGGTATCGCGCAGCGCAGCCAGAGTATCCGCAGTTTCACCAGATTGAGAAATACACACATACAGTGTGTTATTGACAATCACAGGGGTGCGGTAACGGAATTCGCTGGCAATTTCCACCTGGCAAGGCAGGTCAATCAGTTGCTCAAACCAGTATTTTGCAATCATGCCGGCATGGTAACTGGTCCCGCAGGCAATAATTTGCACCTGCTGAATCTTTTCAAAATCCGCAACTGCATTTTTCAAGAAATCTTCGCGCAAATTGTTGCCATTCAATGCTTGGGAAATGGTTTGCTGAATGGCCTCTGGCTGCTCATAAATTTCTTTGAGCATGTAGTGCTTATATTCACCTTTAGATGCATTGCTGACTGTTGCATCCAGCTCTTTTACTGGACGATTCACCAATTGCCCATCCACAAACACTTCAATGCTATTACGTGTTAAACGTGCAATATCACCTTCTTCCAGATAAATAAAACGGTTGGTAATTGGAAGCAGGGCCAATTGATCCGAACTGATAAAGTTCTCGCCAATGCCGACACCAATAACCAAAGGTGAACCTTCACGAACGGTAATCAGCTCATTCGGATGATCGGTATGCACGATACCCAGTGCATAAGCCCCTTTGAGCTGAGGAACAACCTGTTGAACCGCTTCTAGAAGACTGGAAGTTGATTTCAATGCATCATTGACCAGATGTGCGACAACTTCGGTATCCGTTTGTGAAGTAAACACATAGCCCAGTGCTTCAAGATCATCTTTCAGTTCTTGATAGTTTTCAATAATGCCGTTATGCACCACAGCCACCGTACCAGAAACATGCGGGTGAGCATTATTTTCAGTCGGTTTGCCATGGGTTGCCCAGCGGGTATGGGCAATCCCCAGTGAACCTTGGATATTCGACTCATTCACTGCCTGTTCCAAGTTGATCACTTTACCCACACGGCGTTCGCGCAGGACATGACCGCCATTGATCAGCGCAACCCCAGCTGAATCATAGCCACGGTATTCCAGGCGCTTAAGACCTTCAATTAAAATATTGCTAATATTACGTTCTGCAACGCCACCGACAATTCCGCACATATTTATAATCCTCTTATTTTTTCAATTTTTGGGGGCGTTGATAGTTTTCTTTAGCCACTTGTTTTGATCGTTCAAAGGCCAAACTATTTTCTGCTACATCGCGTGTGATGACTGAACCTGCACCGACAGTGGCACCATTGCCAATACTGACCGGGGCAACCAGTGAACTGTTCGAGCCGATAAAGGCTGAATCACCAATAATGGTTTTAAATTTATTGGCACCATCATAATTACAGGTAATGGTACCGGCACCAATATTTGAACCTGCGCCGACTTCAGCATCACCTAAATAAGTAAAATGATTGGCTTTAGAGCCGAGGCCAATTGTGGAATTTTTCACTTCAACAAAGTTGCCAATATGCACTTCATTGGCAAGCTTGGCACCCGGGCGTAAACGGGCAAATGGTCCAATTTGCGTATCTTCACCGACTATTGCATTGTCGAAAATACTATAGGGTTGTACTTTGGTGCCTGAAGCAATCTTGGTATTCTTAATCACGCAACCCGCACCAATTTCAACATTGTCTCCGAGTTCGCAATCACCTTCGATGATCACGTTGATATCGATCCGCACATCTTGACCGACTGTAAGATTGCCACGCAGGTCAAAACGGCTTGGATCAATGATATGCACGCCTTGCTGCATCAGCAGTTTGGCCTGATAGGCCTGAAATTCACGTTCCAACGCTGCCAGCTGAACCCGGTCATTCACGCCTTCCACTTCAAAGGCACGTTCCGGTTCAACAGAAGCCACTTCAAGACCATCGGCAATCGCCATGGCCACGATGTCGGTCAGGTAATATTCGCCTTGGGCATTGTTGTTGCTTAATTTTGGTAACCATTGATGCAGTTTGGCATTACTGACACAGTAAATACCGGTATTGATTTCCTTGATTTGACGCTGTGCATCGTTTGCATCTTTATGCTCAACAATGGCTTGAATTTTATTGTTTTCACGTACGATACGGCCATAACCTGTAGCATTGGCCAGGGTTAATGTCACCAGACCAATTCCTGTTTCACGTGAAACAGCGAGCAGCTTTTCCAGGGTTTCTTGGCTAATGCAAGGGACATCACCGGAAAGAATGAGTGAAACACCATCAGTAGGTAGCACCGGTAAAGTCACTTTTACCGCATGACCGGTACCGAGCTGCTCGGCTTGTTCAACCCATTGTACATTTTCCTGTGCAAAAGCTTGTTGAACTAGATCACCACCATGTCCAAAAATGGTAATAATATTTTTGGCATTTAATTTTCTAGCAGTTTCAATGACATGGCCGAGTAGAGGGCGTCCTGCGAGCGGCTGCAATACTTTGGGTAAGCTCGAACGCATTCGAGTTCCTTTACCTGCAGCAAGAATAATCACAGAAGTTGACATAATACACCTTAAAAACTTGGCTTAAGCCATTGAAATGTTGAGGTACACGAGAATACAGATTGCGGCCCAAATGCCGGCAATAATATCGTCAAACATAATGCCGAAACCTCCACCGACTTGTCGGTCGATGACACGAATAGGCCAGGGTTTCCAGACATCAAATAAGCGGAACAGGACAAATCCGATGAGCACCCAAAGCCAGCTCATTTGTGCGAAGTAAATCAGGGGCAGGAAGGTAATCGATTGTCCTGCAAATTCATCCCAAACAATACGGCCATCGTCATGTACGCCCATTACTTTAGCGGTTTGCCCGCAAATATAAATGCCGATAAGTGACATTAAAACCATGGCAATAATGGAGTTGGTAAAGCCAATTGCAAGCCAGGCAGGAATAAACAGCAATGCAAAGGCCGAACCAAAAGTGCCCGGCGCTTTGGGTAACAACCCGGAACCAAATCCGACACCGCAAAAAACGATAAAGCGGTTGTACCAGGACATGTCTTTAAAATGAATCGCAGGTTTATGCAAAGTGTTGATATCCATGAAAATGCAGCGAATGATCTACGCCATTCTGCACAAAAGTTAACTCAGTTTTTTGGTCAATTTGTCCAATTTTGCTAATGTTGACATCTAATTGTTGTTGCAAAAGCTTTTCATAATTTTGCGGGCTTATTGTAAAGCATAACTCGTAGTCATCGCCACCCGCGAGGGCATATTGCCATTGCTGTTCTTGAGTTAAATTTTGTAAATCTGGACTGATCGGTAACTGGCTTAATTCCAGTATTGCACCCACTTTTGAGGCTTTTAAAATATGGCCTAAATCTTGTGCTAATCCATCAGACACATCTATCATGCTGGATGCCAGGCCTTTGAGTTGTTGTCCAAGCTGACAACGTGGCGTTGGATAATCCAGACGTTTTTGTAGCGAATGTCCTAAATTGTGCAAAGCAAATGCAGCATCACCGACTGTGCCAGAGACACAGACATAATCACCGACTTGTGCGCCTGAGCGTGTGATGGCTTTGCCGGTTTCTATCCAGCCAAGTGCAGTGACCGAAATGGTGAGATGAGGACTTTGCGTGGTATCACCGCCAATTAAACTCACCCCAAATTGATCGCAGCAATCATATAAACCCTGGCTAAAGCCTTTGAGCCAGTCATGATCAATTTGGGGTAGGCTCAATGCCAGTAAAATGCTGTGCGGTTTGGCACCCATGGCGGCAATGTCAGATAAATTGACTGCAACAGATTTCCAGCCGATGGCATGGGGATTTGTATCTAAGGGGAAATGTCGTCCAGCAACTAAAGTATCGGCACAGATGACCAGTTGTTGCTGTGGAGGAGGGGTGAGCAAGGCTGAGTCATCACCGACACCCAAATCGACCGACGCAGAAGTTTGTCGATTAAAATAAGTATCAATGATCGAGAACTCAGCCATACAACAAATCTACTTTATTTAGTTGGCTTGTTGCTTTTCTGCTGCACGCAAGGTTGTCGCTAAACGATCCAATACACCGTTGATGTATTTATGGCTGTCTGCACCGCCAAAATGTTTAGCCAGCTCGATTGCTTCATCTAAAACGACACGATATGGAATTTCAAGATGTTCTTTCAATTCATACGCACCCAGACGAAGAGTCGCGAGTTCAACGCCGTCAAGCGCACTAATTTCACGATCCAGCACAGGGATTAGGAGCGCATCCAATGCTTCATGATTGGCAACCACTTGAGTCAACAATTCATGATAATAGCCGAGATCCACTTTGTGCATGGCATTTTCCACACGTGTACGTGCTTCAATTTCATGTACCGGATTGTGGCTCATCTGCCATTCATAAATTCCTTGTACAGTAAAACGACGTGCTTTGCGTTTTGCTGCATAAGTTGCTTGAAGTGTTTGCGACATAGCGTTAAATAGCCTTTAACAAGTTAACCATTTCAATCGCAGTAAGAGCAGCTTCACTGCCTTTATTACCTGCTTTTGTACCCGAGCGTTCAATCGCCTGTTCAATACTATCCGTAGTCAATACACCATTAATGATCGGTAAGCCAGTGTCCAGGCCAACCACGCCTAAACCTTTGGCACATTCGCCAGCAACAAAATCGAAGTGCGGCGTGCTACCACGAATCACTGCGCCCAGGGCAATAATGGCATCAAAACGATCAGCAGCAGCCAGTTTCTTAGCCACTACCGGAAGTTCCCAAGCGCCAGGTGCATGAACAACAGTGATATTATCCTCTGATACACCATGACGTTTCAATGTATCAATTGCGCCTTCTAATAGATGTTCGACAACAAAACTATTAAAACGACCCACTAAAATCGCGTAACGGCCTTCGCTCGCGAGATGTAACATACCTTCAATACGGCGAACTGCCATAGCAACCTCGATGATTTCTTAAGTTGTTTGATGTGCAGTGATGTATTCCACCACTTCTAAGTTAAAACCTGATAACGCATTAAAACGTAATGGAGAGCTGAGCAATTTCATTTTCTCAACCCCTAAATCACGTAAAATCTGGGCACCGACACCAATGGTTTGGTATTGTTGAGACAGTGCAGCATTGGATTTGGCTGGTTTGGGTGTATTTAAACTTTCCAGTGCAGGGCCAAGGTCCGGTAGATGATGTTGGCCAATCCAGACTAAAACGCCACGCTCGCTAGAGGCAATTTCTTTCAGCGCCTTGTCGAGATTCCAGGCCGGTTCGCCATCTTGCTTGTTGATTTTCAGCAGGTCACGTACCGGGTTAAAGCCATGAACGCGAACGGTAGTGACCCCTTCTTTGGGTTCACCTTTGACCAAGGCTAAATGAATGTCCGGGTTACCAATTTCACGGTAACGGAACAGTTCGAAAGTTCCATATTCCGTATTTAAAGTCTGTTGATCCAGACGTTCAACCGTTTGTTCATTGGTCATGCGGTAATGGATTAAATCCGCAATAGTTCCGATTTTCAAACCATGCTTTTCAGCAAAAATTTCTAAATCTGGACGGCGCGCCATGGTGCCGTCTTCTTTAATAATTTCACAAATCACTGATGCAGGTTCAAGTCCTGCAAGACGGGCCAAGTCACAGCCTGCTTCAGTATGCCCGGCACGGTGCAATACGCCACCTGGCTGTGCCATCAACGGGAAAATATGACCCGGTTGTACAATATCCGCAGGTTTGGCATGCGCGGCCACAGCAGTCTGAATGGTATGAGCACGTTCAGCTGCTGAAATACCCGTTGTAATACCGTTGGCAGCTTCAATTGAGAGCGTAAAGTTAGTCCCGTGCTGTGCGCCGTTGGCATCCACCATGAGGGGAAGATTGAGCTGCTGACAACGGTCGCGGCTCAAGGTGAGACAAACCAGACCACGTGCATGTGTGATCATGAAGTTGATGTCTTCAGGACGTACGTGAGTCGCAGCAATGACGAGATCACCTTCATTTTCGCGGTCTTCATCATCCATCAGGATGACCATTTTTCCTGCACGGATATCTGCTACGAGCTCTTCAACGGTATTGAGCGGCATCAACCTTCACCTTCTTTTTGTCTCAAATGACATTTTGCTTGCATTGATTGTTGCATAGTCTACCGTTTTTTTACGATGTTTGCCTATGCTTATTGATTTCCATTCCTGGTTCATTGTTATACACAGAGCCTGAACGCTTGAAAAGAGGCCTTTATTTTAAAAAGCCGTGATTATGCTGAATCTTTAAGCAGTTGAAATACATAAATAATGACAAGCTTATGCAAAATGCTGCTGATTTATAGAGTTTTGTATGCGAATAGAAACCCCAACCTTGGCAAGAGTCACCGACATAAAATACACTAAATAACATAATTGGTATTTTAATAAACCCTATATATAACAGTTATATAGAGTTTTTATTTTGTGTGGTGTGATTTAAGGTAGGGTAGGGTACTTTGATTTTTGGTCACTAATTTATTGTGATAATCAACAATAATAACCAACATATACATGCTTAACCTAAAGGTGTTTTACTGACTGGTATAATTTTATGATGAGAGGGGTGTTGCCTGGGGCTACGGTTTCTGTTTTGCCTTTTGGCGTAAGACGTACAAATATAAGCTTTCTACTTTTTCACGTGCCCATGGTGTGGTACGCAAGAATCGCAATGATGATTTAACACTTGGGTCTATGCAAAAACATCTAATTTCAATTTTACGACTCAAGCCTTCAAAGCCACCATAGTAATCTAGCAACTCATCCAAAATGTCAGCAAGTTTTTTGCCGTGTAAAGGGTCGTTGGGGGTGTTCATAATAGATCAATCGTATTTTGGGTGGCCATTATTATAACCTTGGCTAGTTGGAAAACTAGAGAGTTGGAATGTAGGTAATGATGGACTGAATAGCCACCAAAATTCTGGAGCACCCCCAGCCATCGAGTGAGGCATCATATATATGACTCGGTAATCCCATTTGTTGTGTAGGAAAGTTTTTTCTTAATGGGTCACCTTTTTATGGAAGTAGGTAAGAGGAAAGCTCTAAACCTTTATGGATCGCTTCAGTACTGTACTCAAAGGAAATTAATGGTTGACCTGTGATTGCTGTTGAGAAGACCAGTGTATCCTAAAGCCAATATTCACCCCATCCATTGTAGTAAATATTAAGTTTTTTGAGCATGGGTTTATTTTCTTTTGATACGTTGGCGAGCCGTATTGCTCTCATAGCGAAGAATGTCATCTACACTGTTTAAATGAGGTTTGAAGAGTTCCTCTAATTCTTTTAATCGGCCTAGTACCATGGCAACGCGTATTAAATTTTCAAATGAAACATTTCGACCAGCTTCCAGATTAGATACTGTATTCACACTAATACCAGCACGTGTAGCGACATCTGCCTGAGTCATTTCCAGATAAAGTCGTTCTTTACGAAGCCTCTCACATAATAAAGTAACAACTTCTTTAGGTTTTCTGAATCTTAAATCCATAATATTGGGTCTTATGTTTATATATGACTATTAAGCCACAAAATAATGGAGTTATAAAATGTGTTGGTTGATCGGTGAAAAGGTGCTTTATTGGCTGATTAGATCCTATTAGATTAAAGAAGTCTAATTAGACATTTACAATCTATAGCAATAAAGAATCATTGCTGAGTAATTAAAATGATGACCATCTCCAATGACCCTTGGCATTTTCCACGTACAGAACTAGCTAAACAAATTTTGGGCATGCTTGAAACTGGGCTAGCTAGTTCTCTTACTTTTTTGCCCCGCGCAGAATGGGAAAAAGAATTTTTACGAAAAGATATTGCGCCCCTAGCAGAACAGCTTGGATGGCGCGTTTTTTATTTCAGTTTTTTAGATGCAGGCCTGCATAGTGAGGGGGCAGTTTGTAAAAGCTCTTGATGAGTTTTCAAAACAAAATGGCTATCGTGCCTGCATTTGAATACTAATTTAGTGAGCGATGCATCAGTTGTTTTTTCTTTCTGATGCTATCTCATCTTGCTTTCAACCTAAATTAATCTTTGTTGCACTTCGTCTGAGAATCTAAGAATATAAAAAACCACCGCAAGAGGTGGTTTTCTTCAGACTCAAAACATAAAGATATTACTCTGGGACGTATATCATCCGGCCATCACTCATTTGATAAGTCACTCCGGCTTTACTGCCTTCTCCCTCACCCATTTTCCCGGTTGATTCGTACTGCCTGATTTCCTTGCCATTCTTGTATGAAATTTTCATATTGGCTTCACCAGGATTTTGGACCACAATCACCTTGTCTTGCGAAAATGGATTCAATGGGTTTTGCACCACCAGCATCATCAAAATCACGCATAACACTAAAAACAAATCAATGAGATTGACTACTGACAGCATTGGATCATCACTTTCATCCTGTTCCATAAAACGCATCAGCTATCTCCCTGCAATTTTGTCAACCGAGTCAGTTCATAGTGTCGTAATTCTTCCAGCAGCCAACGACGACGTACCACCAAGATATAAAAACAAATGGAGGCAGATATGAGGGATAAAATCACTGACGAAAAAGCCACAACCATGTTTTGTCCTACCTGCTCCGACTGACCACTCGACAGTGCCAATAGGGCAGGCCCCATTGGAATCATGGTGGCAATCAGACCAAGCATCGGCGCGGTACGTGACACAATCCGCAACCATTCCAGACGTTTAATGATCCACAGTTCGAGATCATCACTACTGATTGGTGTTGTTTGACGATCTGCATAACGCGCCAACATGGACTGATAACGTGTCGTGTTTCTCAGCCATGCTTCAGTGATAAAGCTGCCCAAAGCACATAAGGCAAAAATCAGCATTAGTAAGATCAACAACATCACAGGCCATAAAAATAATTTAGAGGCATGATAAATCAGACTTTCGAGTTGTAAAATTTGCATAACCGACCTTAGCGTTGACGTTGTTGATAGATTTGATGCGCTGCACCAAATCCTAAAATCGTGAATAAAAATAAAAGGCCATAGTGCATGACATCTTGTTGTGGCTCTTTTGGCTTTTGTACGGCTTCTAAGGTTTGACCTTTGACTTTGACCGTGTTTGATACCGTTTCAGGAAGCGACTGTATTTTGGCTACATCCATCTGAAAATCGGTCTTTTTCATCAGTTGTTGTGTTGCTGTCTCCTGTTCGACAGATACTGGCGTATTCAGCCCCACACCTTGATGACGCATCGCTGTTGATGCCGCTACATGCGCTGGCACTTGCGATGCGGATACAGAAGCCACATGCTGATCAGTGTTCCAGGTTTGTGTTTCTGCTTCTGTCGAGTTGAGCGGCATCTGATGCAACTGTGCTTGCATAAATGCATCCACACGACGCGATGAATCGACATGATCCAAGCGCTTACGTAAAGTGTGAATACGTTCTGCGATTTCAGCTTTGGTTTCTTGATCCGCCTGCCAGTAATCTTGATGAATGGCTTCAGCCATACGATTTAACATTTGCAGCTGTGCACTGGGATGATGCTTTTCAAACCATTCATTGACACCCAACTGACGTTTATCCTGTACATAAGTGTCATATAAATCATCCCATTGATCCTTCCGGACCACAGCCGGGTCTGCCACATTCCATCCATATAAATTGTTCGTGGCATTTAACACTTCTAAAGTACCTGCATAACCTTCTTGTTGCATGGCCTTAATCCAGGTCGGATTTAAATAACGCGTGCGCATTTCATCAGACAAATAGGAGTTTAATAAGGTCACTTGCGCTTTATTCTGGCGTAAATCAGTTATCAGTAATTCTGGCGAAGCACCTTGAACTTGACGTACAGCCAGCGATAAACCACCCAAATATTCAAAAGGGTGATCGGTTGATAAGACGCCCTGTACATTAGATGAGCGCGACATGATCGCCATTTCCACACCTTTCAGGTTTTCGGCAAACATGTTGACAGGCAGCTGTTCTCCCCATGTCTGTTCACCATAGGCATATTGCAATCGATTTAAAAACGTACTGGCCAGCTGCTGTTCCTGATCCCATTGATCATCTGTTAAAATTTGCTGACTAAAACCCGAACCATATTCTCCCGGAGCATTGCTGAAAATGCGTAGGCGCGATAAAGACTGAGCCTGTTCGGGGGAAATGTGCTGTGCAATAAGGGCCTTTTCCAGTTGCTGGCTATGCGTATAAATTGGGTTGTCTGCTTCATCCAGTTGGGCAAGTTTGGACATGGCTTGTGCCAACAAACGGATAAAACCATCAAACTGGTCCCTGTAGACACTCGTGGCCTGTACCACCACATCCACCCGTGGACGCTGCAATGCTTCACGTGGAATAATCTCCAGTTGTACCAGTTTACCCGCATCATTCCAGACCGGCTTTAAACCCAAGGCGGCAAGGACCTGACCTTCAGAGACACCCAAATGGCGAATCGTTTCAGAAGACCATAAACTCACTGCAATTTTGGCAGGATATTTATCCGGATGTTTTTGTTGATATTGTTGAATCATCTGGCCAAAGGTTTCACTGCCCATGCTATAGGCAGATGGAGTAGGAATTTTACCGGCTTCAAAAGCATATAAATTCCGTCCACTGATCGTTTCGGGTTGGCGAATCGGATCACCGCCTGAGCCAGGAACGATAAAGCCGCCATTTAATGCCGTTAACAGGCTGCTCAGTTCCATCTCTGCACTCAAACGTTGATAATTTTCCTGAGCCGTCGTGATCCATTTTTTTAACTTGGCATTTAACTTCATCTGTTCAATTTCAGTATCCTGATCCGGATTGGCCAACACATGCTGCTTTAAGAAACGAAATGGCAGCGACTGTTGAATCGCGGCAACATCACGATTAAAAATTTCCTTCGGGTCATATTTTAGGTCCTGAATAAAATCTGCACCTAACTGTTGTAGTACAATTATCAAACGCTGCTCATCTTCTGCAGCTTGCCCAAACTGGTGTAAGCCCATCGGCACGGCCTGTCCTGCCAAAGCATGCAGATGATCATGCAACTGTGCATAAAAGGCTGGGAAATCTGCCTGCATTTGTGATTCGGATAAGCTTAAATCCTGAGCAATCCCACTTTTCAGGGTTTGTTGGATCAGCCGGTTTTGCGTGTCCTGTTTCACCATGCCATCATTCAGCTGTACATATTGATGAATAAGATCATGCAAATCACGCAGTTCATCATATAGACCTGAAGGTGCCAACGCTGCCGTTTGATGGCTAATGGTCACCGCACGTCCACGACGTTTGGCTTGTATTGCCTCTGCAAGATTGTCCTGGACATAAGGATAAAAAATCGGTAAATCGCCTGCCGTCAGATAACTATAATCATCGACTGACAAACCCTTATCCTTGCCCGGCAACCATTCTTGTGTGCCATGTGTTCCTAAATGAATCAGGGCATTGGCATGCTGTTGCAGATATAGATATGTGGCCAGATACAACGGGTCTGGAACTGAATCTTGGCGATGGTAATCTTTTCCCGAGCTTGAACGAGGTGGCTGTGGCAGAAGCATCACCTTACCGTATTGCACGCGTGGAATCGCGAAATACCATTGTCCCTTACGTTCGACTACGGCCCAGTGTTCTTGCAATCGTGCCAGAGTCGATGTTGTGGCGAGTTCTTGCTGACGGTCAGCAGGCAGTTGTGCCAGCCATGTCAGATAATCCTGGACTGGGAAATAGGCAAGCAGGTCCTGTGTGGCTAAATCTTTTAATTTTTCAGGTTGATTCAATCCTGCAAGGAGCTGTCTGGCATCGTGAATGATCTGTTGTTCACTCACCGTGTGGGTGTCATATCCGGCGTGTTGCAAGGCTGTCTGAATATTTTCCAGGCTTCGCGGAATATTCAAATTCGAGGCTGACAGATTTTGCTGCCCGTGCGGGTAGTTCCAAAACATCAGCGCAAGCTGCTTTTCTGCATTGGATAAATATTTCAGCCTGGCTTGTGCCTGGGTGCGCCGTAGTAAACTGCCAAGTTGCCCAGGCATCCAGCTTTCTTGACCATGCTCATGGATGGACAATACCGTCGGATCAGAAAACCCCCAGGTTTCCGGCAAACTTAAAAACACCGATGCCAGATGTGGTGGCACACCTGAGGTCGCGCTGTGCCAATCTTCCATGCTGCCATGAAAGGATAAGGCTTGAATCATGGGGGCATTGATTTTCTCAAGCTCTGCGACCAGTTGCTGACCATTTTGAATATGCGTCAAATTCACCATCGCCGTGATGGGCATGTCCTTAAAATATTCAGACAGTGTCGTTTTCGCTTTAGACTCACTCCACAACAGTACAACAGGCATCACGTGCTGCTGTTCAGTCAGCTCAATCAACTCATCAAGACGTGCTGTGGTTAAATTGGTTAGATTGCTTGGATGCATCACATACACCACACGTGTCTGTGCTTGAGTATGCTGTGTCTGATAGCTGTCATACCATGCCTGATAGGCTTTCACGCTGTCAAAAATCTGCTCGGCTTTGGAATGATAAATGGCGATGTCCGGCATTTTTTCAGCCTTTAAAGCCTTTTTTTCCCCGGTCGTGATCCAGCGCTGCAGGGATATAAATAATTGCTTAAAGTTGTTCATGCCACCACTCGCATATAAGTCAAGCAGTTTAAAACCGTACAGCATTGGAACTTTGTGAAACTTGGGTGCTCCACCGCCTACAATCATATAAGGACGCTTCTGCTGTTCAAGTCTTGCAAGTGCAGCGTCCTCGACCTGCTTACGGTCTGGTGGCCGAGGTACGTCTAAAATCACCATTTCGGCTTGCTGAATGGCCGACTCAAGCTGTTCCATTTTTTGCTCAACATTCATATGCTGAAGCTGGACACCTTGTTGTGCTGCCAGCGCTTTTAATTTTTCATACTTCTGTGCACTGACAAAATCATTATGCAGAATTAAAAGCTGTGTCTGTGCTGACTGCTGTGCCATGGCCGCTGTACTGAATCCAGCCCATAGACAGATCAGGCAAAAACAGAATTTCCCTAGAGAATACCCACGGAGTTGACCTGCGAGTAAATGCTGAAAGATCACCATGCTTAAAATCTCGCATTCAGGCCGAGGAAGTAGCGACGACCAGCATCGGTAGAACTGTGTAATTGATCAGGATCGAAACCGGTTTTCTCATCGGTAAAGTTTTCGATCCCTGCTTGTAGCTTGAGTTGATGGGTCAGCTGATAATCAGCATAGAGATGCCATAAGCTATAGCCTTTGCTATAAGGCTGATCCGCCGCCTGGAATTGGCGACTGCGGTAATGGTGACGTAACCGTGTGCTGAACTGGTCTGTGGCTTGCCAATTTAATGAAGTATTCCATTGATGCTTAGCGCGATCCGGTAAAGGCTGTTTACTGCTTTGATCTTGTGCATCTAGATAGGTGTAATTGGTTTCAAGATGCCATGCTGGTTCAAACTGGTAGGCCGCACGCCATTCCAGGCCTTGCAACCGGGCCTGAGCAATATTGACATAATCCAGACAGACCTTGCCCGCCACATCACAACGCGTGCGCCGTGCAGTTTCAATCAAGTCATCGACATCGTTTTGGAACCAGCCAAGTGAACTCTCAAACTCGCCATGATGAAAATGCAGTCCGATTTCATAAGCGGTGTTGGTTTCTGGCTGCAAGTCAGGATTGCCACGAATGATGCCACGTCCGCCCATTGCTGCATGCGACTCGAACTCAGCTGAAAGCTGTTTCAGTGTGGGGGCTTTAAACCCCCGGCCGATGCCGGATTTTAGGGTCCACTGTTCAGTTAAATCCAATGCGGCACTCAGTTTCGGGCTGAGTTCCCAACCAAATTTTTCATGCTCATCCCCACGCAAGCCCATACCTATTTTGAGGGGGTCACTGACTTGCCATGTGTCTTGCAGATAAATACCGTAATGCGTTGCACGATCTTTGTGTTGCTGATTCACGGTGGGGTCTTTTAACTGTTCGGAACGCAGTTCATTGCCGACAATAAACTGATGCTTGCCCTGTTCAAATTGCAACTGCATACTGGCAATTTGATCCGTCAGTTGCTGTGGTGAGGTCGTGTCTCCGCCATCGCTACGCCGGCTGTCACGTTTAAAGTCCGTTTGATACAGTTGTACAGTGCTTTTGCCCCAGTCCCATTCACCTAAATGCTTCAACCCGACACGACGACGCTCAATATCATCATTAACCTGATAATACTGACCGCGTGTTCCACTGCGCAGATCTTGACGCTGTTCTTCAGCATAGTCCGTAAAAATTTCTATCTGCTGTGCAGGGTTTAATTGCCAGAATAGTCCCACATGGGCTTGGGAATTTTTTTGCTGGTCTTGTAGATATACTTGATGCTGTGCAGGATCATGCAAAGCATCGCGCTGACGGTATTCGCCCCAAAGACTGATGCCTAAACGGTCTTGAATCAGTGGCCCTGCAAGGTAAGCACTACTTTTAAACAGATCACCTCCCAAGTCGCTTTCATTCCATACCGACTGCAGACTTGCTGAACCTTGCCATTCATCAAGCGGTTTTCGAGTAATTACATTGACCACCCCGCCCAAAGCTTCAGAGCCATACAATGACGACATGGGGCCTCGCACCACTTCGACTTGCTGGATTACCTCAGCGGGAATCCAGTTGAGTTCGGCATCCGAATGGGCCACCGCAGACGAAGATGAATTAATGCGCTGACCATCGACCAGATAAAGGGTATGTTCTGGATTCATACCGCGAATAGAAATACCTTTTCGATTTAAGCCGAGTCCTTGACTTTGAATCCCGACTCGGTCGTCCAATGCATCCGATAGATCTCGTACAAAACGATTTCTAAGGCTATTGCCATCAACGACATCAATACTTGCAAGTGCTTCATGGATATTTTCTGGTTGGGCCGATGCCGTAACCACAATGGTGTTCATACTGTGAATGGGATGCTCCGCTGCTACATCTTCAGCGGCAAAGGTGCTGTGTTGAACACATAACAGTCCGGCACCTAAAATAAAAATACGCATATTGTCTTATTGGGTTTTCATCTATTTCCATAAAATGTTATGTTATAACATAATAAAATGTAAATGATTTTATACGCTTTTCTGCATTCATGGTCAAAATGGATACAATTGTTAGAAGTAAAGGACTTTGTTGCACAAACAAAGGCACTGTTGTACATAACAACGAAGGGTAAGCTAAAGGGGTGGCCTATAAATCCCTTCGACGGCCTAATGCCAGTCAGTTAAGAGATTGACTGGCATTTTTTTGGATATTTCTGTGGTTTTCCTTTCACAACTCGTGGGTAGTTTCTACTTCTTCTTTCCGGTAAAACATACCTTTTAGATTTTTCCATCAAACTTTCTAGATGTTTAGGCAAATTGCCTGCGGAGGCCAAAGAATCAAATCTCAATAGGTTAAGGATAGCAATAGAGGTAATATGAAAGCTCATTCTCAAAGGACTGACTTTTGCACGTTGAGCCATATATAGCTAAATACCAAATAAATTATCACAATGTTTTTGAATAATTCATCAATGTCTTTTATTCGCAAATTATTTTTAAACCAGAAAATGGTAGTTATGAAATCGAGGATGCTCTTTTCAAAGAATGGATTATGGATGAAGCATAATTTTGAAAACTCACTTGGATAAAAATAATACTTTACTACTATAATAAGTATATAATAGGCAAAACTGCCTATACTTTACTATTTAAATAGAATTATGAATGATTTTTGCTCTATCCAAATATTTCTGAATAATCAATGGATCGATTGTGCCACTATTGAAGTAATAGGTGAAAAAGCTAAAGGTTGGAAAGCTAGCTGCGGAACATATTATTCAATGGATTATGCAATTGAACATATGGGGTTACGAGATGGTCATGCTGTTTCAAACCATTATCCGATTAATTTAGAAAGCAATATTGAGCCTACGTGGCCAGCTTTTCTAATTGATCTATTACCTCAAGGATATGGTCGAAAAGAATTATTAAAAAAACTTGGCCGCCCTGAGTATGAAGAAGAGTCAGCAGATTGGCCATTGCTTAAAGTAGGAGCGAGCAATCCTATTGGTAACTTAAGAATAAAAGAAGCTCATGAATGGCTTTTAACTCAATATTCAGATCAGTTAGTACAAGGATTTTCAATACAGGAAATTATTGAACGTAGTGAAGAGTTTCTTGAGTCATTATCATCTTTTGGACTATTTATCTCTGGATCATCTGGCGTTCAAGGCGAGTGGCCAAAACTATTACTCACACAAGGCCATGATGAGTTATTTTATCTTGATCATACGTTACCTGATGAAATGGCTAAACAGCACTGGTTGGTTAAATTTAGCCGAGGAACAGATCAATGTCTGAACAAAATTTTGAATCAAGAACCCTTATATATGCAAATAGCAGCATATTTAGGATTGCGAGTGTTTAGACCGCTAGAATTACATGGAAGAACTTTATTTATTCCACGTTTTGATCGGCAAGTGGTGAATAACCGTGTTGAAAGAATAGCTCAAGAAAGTTTAGCTTCTTTTAGTGGAAAAGCGGGCTTCGGAGTAAAAATGTCTCATAACGAAGTCTGCAAAATTATAATGAATTGCTGTACGGATCCAGAAACAGAAATTCTTGAATATGTAAAAAGAGATTTAGCCAATATCGCTTTAGGAAATAAAGATAATCATACCCGTAATACAGCATTTCAAAGGTTTAACAATGGCGATATTCGATTAACGCCTTTATTTGATTTTGCCCCTATGTGGTTACATCCAGATGGAATCGCAAGATCTACTCGATGGGAAAAAGACGATAACAACTGGGCTTCAATTGCCCATCAGATTGTAGAATGCAGTTCTTTAACCATAGAACAAATAAAATCTTTATTTTCTGAACAGTTACCTTTGTATCAAGGGCTTTTAACCCAGATGAAATCTATCGGGATAGATGATGAAATTCTAGAAAATTGTGCATATCGCATTGAAGGTATTTGCGCACAATTAAAGGAGATTTGTTATGGATAAACGTTTTATTCCCCTCTCTCAAATAGAGCAAATTAGAAAAAGACAATATGTTTTAGAAATGATTAAGCTTAATCCAGACTGGCCGATACATGTCATTGCAAAATTCATTAGAACAGAGCTGCATCTGACATTACATGAAATGTCCAAGATCACTAAAATTTCGCTTCAAACTTTACAGAAACTAGAGCGATCAGATGCAAATCCAACTCTAGAAACAATGCTAAAACTTTTGACCCCATTTGGTTTAAAATTAACTGTTGTGAAGAAATGATCACTTTCTATCAGGATATTTTCGATCTCAATGAACTGTTTAACTTCTCGAATTTGATTGTCTTTATTCACAATATTCCTATTGAGTGAGTCGAATCTGTGCTCAGGTTGAGCAGTTCGGCTACTGTTCTGAAATGACAGCTTTGTCCGTTATAATTGTATAAACATTTTTAGTGTCTGGTAATTATGTCCTCATTGATCAATTTTCTATCTCGCTTTAGTACTGCAACTCTTCAGCGCAGCCAGAGCTATGCTAAACACATTGATAGGAAAACGATTGAGTTCTTTGAGGAAAAAGACGGGGTTACGATGTATGCCCAAATTGAAGGAACAGATTATTACGATACCGCAATTACCTATAATCCCCAAAAAGACCGTTTAATCGATGATGACTGCACTTGTCCAGTTGGATATAACTGTAAACATGCTGCTGCTTTAGCGCGGTTATTCTTTCAAGAATATCGTCAGGAATTTCAACAGCGTTATGCTGAATCTCAATCTCCGCAGGGAATCGCAAAACGCCAATGGGGGGATGATCAGGCGCAGCGCTGGTTGAATGATTTTAAACGGTATTTACAACAGACTGAACCAGAGCAATCTGTCGAAACAAACAATTATTTAATTTACCTTCTAGATCAGTCGGTCAGCTTAAAGAAATTGACAGTTGATGTTCAGAAGGCTAGACGCAATAAAAACGGCTCAATTGCAGGGGAAAGTTATTATACCCAATATGAAAATATCACCAGAAAGCATCTGACTTTACCTGAACAAAAACGACAATTATTTAACCAGATTTATTATTACGCCAAAATAAACAGCGACGAACGCTTTTATCAAAGCAATCTTGATATCTCCAGCATTTTATTGGAGCATTTCAAATCTTTTATTCAAAGTGGCGATGTGTACTGGAAAAAAAAGAGCCATGCTGCACTTCAATGGTCAGAACAAGGCTATCACATCGAACTGATCTGGCAACAAGGTGTAAACAAACAGACAGAGCATTTAAACATTGAATTGGTCAATGGTGATATTCGACTCGATTTAAAATCAAATCCTCATATTCATATTCTCGCGAGCCATCCACCATGTTATGTGGATATTCAACAGAACACGGTGGGCCAGTTATATGGTGAATATACGGCAAATCTTCTGTACCATTTTTTACAGATGCCTGATCTTCCAGCTAAGCTCTTGCCAGAGTTTGAGAAACTGACTCATCAATATTCAGAGGTGAAAAAAATGCCTCAGCCCGAGTCTATTCAGCATATTGATGTCCTTGAGGGAAGTCCCCAGCCAATTTTACGCTTCGGTGTTTTAAATAAATTTGATTGGAAATGGGAAGAGTCTGTTTGTGCTGAAATTGAATTCTCCTATGCAGGCGGGCGAATTAAAGCAGGTACATCAGGTGACAGTTTTATTGGTGAACAGCATGGCAAAATGGTGCGACAGCTTCGGGACTTAGTTCAGGAACAACAGTCAATCCAGCGTTTACAGCTATTGGTCGAATCACTGAAGTGGGTGAAAGATCTTAGTTATGACCAGCAATTAAAACTGGATAAACAACGTCTTGATTCTATGGTTTTTGCTTTCTATGGAGACTGGATCAAACAGCTGATGCCCATCAATCAAATTGAGTTGATGGGCTGGCAGATAGAGCATCTGGAAAACAGCCCCTTTAACCTGCAATATGTTGAAAATTTAAATATTTCCATCACTGAATCTGAAGGCCAGCAGGACTGGTTCAATATCGGGGCGACGGTTCAAGACAGTGCAGGCAATTCTTATAATTTGCTTGATGCGCTCGTAGCTTTGGTGCGAGTAAATCCTGATTTACTTGATCCGCGGACTTTTATTCATCTGCATGACAGTCAAATTTTCACCGTAAAAACTGCAGTTGATCAACCTGATTTGGCTCTATCTGCTAGGGATATTAAGCCGATATTGTTGCATCTGCAGAGCATTTTACAGCAAGAAGAGCGCAGTATTGATCGCTATGATGCGAGTCAATTATTAGAATTGCAGCATAATCTTGGGATGACATGGCAGGTCAGTGATCGCCTGCAGCAATTTGTACAGAAATTCAAACAAGGCTATCAGCAACAACTGCCGACACCACAAGGTTTTCAGGGGGAGTTGCGTCCATACCAGCAGCAGGGCTTAGGCTGGTTACAGTTTTTAAGGGAAACCCAGCATGGCGGGATTCTGGCAGATGATATGGGCTTGGGGAAAACAGCACAAACTTTAGCCCATTTACTCATGGAAAAGCAGGCTGGGTATTTGCAGGACAGTCCCGCCTTAATTGTTGCACCCACATCGCTGATGCATAACTGGTTCAAAGAAGCGGAGAAATTTACCCCTGAGCTCAAGGTATTGCTGCTACAGGGGCCCGACCGCCATCAGAATTTTGAGCAGATTCCGCACTATGATATTGTGTTAACCACCTATCCGCTTCTAGCGAGAGATGAAGAACAACTAAAGCAATATGAATATCATCAACTCATTTTGGATGAGGCGCAGAATATCAAAAATCCGCGTGCCAAAGCTGCACAGGTAGTACGCCAATTAAAAGCACGACATCGTTTGTGTCTAACAGGTACCCCGATGGAAAATCATTTGGGTGAACTGTGGGCACTATTTTATTTCCTGATGCCAGGATTTTTATATTCACAAGAAATTTTTAATAAAAAGTACCGTCATCCGATTGAAAAACGCGGTGATCAGCAGTTAAGGCAAAAGCTGGTCAACCGGATTAAGCCCTTCATTTTACGTCGCTTGAAAACTGATGTAGCCAAAGAATTGCCAGAAAAAACTACGATTGAAGTCAATATTGATATGAATGACCAGCAATCCAAGTTATATGAGGCTGTTCGTGCCACGATGCAGGAAAATATTCAGAAAATTGTGGCAGAAAAAGGCTTTAAACGTAGTCAAATTCAAATTTTAGATGCCTTACTGAAGCTACGTCAGGTGTGCTGCCATCCTAGCTTACTAAAGCTGGATTCAGTGAAAACCGGGCAGGCACACTCTGCCAAACTTGAACAGTTGATGGATATGGTCGTTCCAATGGTGGAGGAGGGGCGAAAAATTCTGATCTTCTCTCAGTTTACCTCAATGTTGGAACTGATTGAGCAACAGCTCCATCACGCAGAAATTGGCTATGTGAAGCTGACTGGAAAGACCAAAAAGCGAGATGAAGTCATTACAGCATTTCAGTCTGGACAAGTGCCAGTATTTTTAATCAGTCTGAAAGCAGGAGGGGTCGGTCTGAATCTAACTGCCGCAGATACGGTCATTCACTATGATCCATGGTGGAACCCTGCTGCTGAAGATCAAGCTTCAGATCGTGCATGGCGGATTGGACAGGACAAGCCAGTATTTGTGTATAAGCTGATTACCAATAAAAGCATAGAAGAAAAAATTCTTGCCTTACAGCAAAATAAAGCAGAACTGGCACAGTCTATTCTAAGTACCGATCATGAGGGCGAAGCGAAACTGACGGAAAATGACGTGATGAACTTGTTTGAGAAATTTTAGTTTGGTTTCAGATTACCCTAATCATCTGTAAGTATCTGAAAGTCTGGATGCAATTTTTTCCAATGTTCTCTTAATTTTTCTTTATGAACAGAAATCATAGGTAAGTCTAGTAATAGCACTGGCCATACTGACCGTGCTTTGTCCATGATCGCGTGAAGTTGTTTTTCAATAACACGCCATGGAACACCGACTTTTTCAGCCCATTGTTCAAAGTGTTTCATCTCAGCTAAATACCAATCTTTATTTTTGGTAAGATTCAATGCGAAATGACGTTCATTTTCAACATATACACTAGTCATCAATATATCGTATGCGGGAGATAATCTTGGTGTTCTTTTGTCCTGATAAATCATACTCCAGTTTTTTAAGTGTGCATCTCCATTGGCGAGCAAAATGTTGACAAGTAAGCGGCTAGCAAATTGCTGAATATCAAAAATTTTGTTATCTGAAAATTGATAAATGATCTTTCCTATCTGCTCATAATTTGTGGTGCTGTATTTCTGATGTGGATATGCGCCGAAGATCTGAGCAAAATCTTCGATGTGAATAAGCTCTGTAGTATCAGCAGTACTCTGTCTATCAAATCTTTTGATTGCGAAAGCATATTGCTCTTGGGGTAAATTTAATGGTGGAAGGTCTTGTAAAAGGGCCATATCCACCAAGCGAATCTCAGGGACATCTATTCCGACCGTTTTGGCAAGGGTCATCATAGAATATTCATTTAGCGGAACAAAAGCATGTCTGGAAGAAGGAGTTTTGATAATCCAGTCCCCGAGTAGAGTCGTTTCCGTTGCCTGTGCTAGTGTAAAACGCCCATCTTTGGCTTTCATGGAAAACTTCATTTGGACGCCGGCCAAGGAAAACTTATTATCTGTTCGAATCTCTTGCTTTAAAATTTGATCTGGATTCGAGATCTGCAGTTTGAATTTTATTTCATCTGGAATTTCTTCTGGATCTAATGGAGTCGCAATGAGTGCTCCAGGTAAATCATGACCTAAATCTGCCAATAACTGAAATTCATTGTCTATATGTACTTTGAGGCTTTGTGCAATCAGTTCACGTAATGCCCCTTCTGGTAGCAAGTTTGATAGCAAGGGGTGTAAGCGCTGATGTGTAACATAGGTCTTTTCTAAAATTTTATCCGCTTGAGGATACAAGGGGGAAGTTAGCAGGCTCAAGGTCGGACGTTGCTGATCAAAGCGGAAAGAATCTGTAAAAACCAGAATATTTTTTCCGCTCTGAAATCCTGCCAAGTATCCAACGACAGCGTGATGTAATGTTAATTTCAGGACGGCAACAGTATTCATGGTTCCTCTTCTCCGAGAAGACCCTTCCATGGGTTTGTCATTAAGTCATCCTCATCTTCAATAGTGACTTTAATTTCATCATTCAATAATTGTCTGATCAAATGAACCTTATCATCAGGGATGAGCATCAGTTGAGCATTTAATCCTGCTGCGATAATTTCTAAGGTCTCTAATCGAGGATTCCCCTGACTTTCCAGTTTTTGGTACTGCTGTCTTGAAATGCCTGTACGTGATTGCATATCAATTTGCTTTAAACCCAATAGGGTTCGTCTTTTTTTGATTTGCTGAAGTAAAGATTCACTCATTGTAGACATATTTATTGCTTTTAGGTGTTATAGGAAATATATTAATTTCTTTTTTTTAAAAAAGCAATTTATCAAAAAGCTCCTAAGATAGTGATAAAGTGGTCGTGGATTGAGAGCATTTAAGGTCCATTGAGACCATTTTTATTGTCGTGGGCGCGCGGTCACATCTTGGTCACAAAATTATAGGTGCTGTTGTTGCTATCCTTCTCAGGAAGAAGCCCAAACAATGGGGGATGAACTAATCAGGTTTTATGGAGTATGAAGGGCGTATCAAGCTCGATGGGATGAGCCCAGAAGCATTTGAGGTAGCTTCAAAATGAGGCTGTTTCATGTCTAGGATACTGGGAGCAGTCCAAGTTGAATAGCCACCGATTTTGTAGACGACTTTTAGTTAGATAGACGAAATTTGTCTAGGAGAGTGGTGGTAGTCCAAAGTATGTTGAATTAATCGGAGAAAAGCTCCGTATTGATGTCGAGATTCTTATAGAAAAACACATAGGTTTCAATGCCTAACATTAAAAAATGAGAGCTTAAGGCTCCCATTTTTGTGGATTAAGTTCGAGAGTTTGTGGTCGGCCAACACAGGCTAGATGCAGACAAAATTTAAACGCTGCAAGTGCTCTACCATCTTTTATTGAGTAAAGCTGTAGACGAACATAATCTTCCTGTGTCGTTGGATGCTTTTTTGTTTTTGATTTAGCAAGTTTTCGTAATAAAGGATGTTTCTTAGTATCTAGAAATTCTACTAAATCATCTTGTCCAAGCAAATGCCAAAATTGACGTGGAAACAAGTCTTTTATCATGGAATAAAATGATTCCAATTGATCGATTTTTCCCCATCGATAGTGAATACCTGTATGAGAAGCGGTGACACGACTTAAGAATATTTCAAGCACTGCTTTAATTTGATCTGGATTCTTTTTAAATGAATTTTGAATCTTCTCAAAAAAATGGATCATTGCTGTTTGTTCTTCTGCGGTGTCGATCATGGCAGGTTTGAGGGGAGCTGACTGATGATTTATGTTGTTAAGATCAAATAATCGGGGGTTGTTTTTTTGAGACTTAAGATTGCTTAATTCTTTGGCATTTTCATACCAATGGTTAACGAGTTCGATGGGTAAACTCATTTCTAGTGATACACGCTGTGGGTCACGATGAATCTCTAGTAAATTAAGACACTTGTAAAACAATGCAAATGAGACTTTAGATTCTTTTGTTCCAGCAAAGTATTTAAAATAGTCATGGGATTCAGAGTTAAATAAAGCAATCTCATTTAGAATATCTTCTGCATTGCTGTTTAACCAGCCAGTTTGATTGTTGAGTAAACGCTGACATAAATGATCAGCATGCTTTTCGAAATTAAATTGATCCGAATCTTTCGCTGTATTTAAAAATTTGAAAGAAGGTTGATATCCCATTATTTTCTTGGCTAACTGATTATTCATGTCTGGGTGATATTGCAGTATTTTGTATCCAGCCATCAGATAACTTAAATGGATATAACTTTTAAATGTTTCGGTAGGATCAATATGACCCAGTAAATGGGCAATAATAAACCAATGATGTTGACCATGTGAATTGCGGAGTATCTCTGCTCGAATAGATTGATATTCTTCTTCGGTGTAATCCGTCAGATTTTTTACAAGTGGAGTGTAATCAGAGTTGAGAAGAACTGATAGGTGATTTGCTGCAGTGTGTCGGAACGAGTGGAAAGAATAATCATGATAATTAAAAAGCTCATTCAGAATCATTTTAAAAGGCGTAGTCACCGTATGCCTATTAAGTTTTGTGTTCTCATTCCAATTGCGAAACAAGTATAAGTTTTTTTGTTTGAGTAGACGTTGCTCGACCACATAGCTGTGGAATAGTTGATATTCATCAGCTTTTAACAAACAATATACAGGTACTATACGTTCAGCACTATCTGTTTTGAGTTCATGTAGATTCCCTTGCTTTTTAGAACCATAAGGTTGAATCCAGACTGATAGATTGATCAAACCTTCTATATCGCGGACGCGTAATCCGAGAATTTCATTAATACGCATACCAGTTCGGTAAGCTAAAATATATATAATTTTTAATGTCTTATAATGATTTTCTTTGATATTGGTATTTGTGAATAGTGCATCCAACTTGTGCATGAAAGCCTTATAAGTTAAAGGGCCTATGATGCGGGCTCTAGGTCTGTTTTGAGTAGCGATGAATTCTAAGTCAAATGACTCTGTGTTGAAGACTTTTTGTTGGAATACATGGAAGCGTTTCAACATCCTGATCGTTTGGCCTTTTGATTTTTTGAAATCAGGTTGATTTGCTTCAGCTGCAAGTCGAGTATTCGTAATGATTTGTTCGTAGATTTTATTCAGAGTCGTATTCAGTTCATCTTCGGCATCGAGATATTGTAATGAATGAGTCAACCAAGGTTCAGCAATCCGGGTGTAGTAGGTGTAGATCGAGCTAGCAGCTAAACGTTGATTTTCCTGAAATGTCTTTTGAAATTGAATCACGCAAAATTTAAAAATTTCAGCGATAGGCTGGATTTTTTCCGGAGCAGGTTTATAAAGACTAATGAGCCATAAAACCATACGTTTGCTATATTCATTAAATTTTTCGGCATTTTCAATACAATATTCGATAATTAATAGATCAATACCTTTATCGGTTTGTACAGTACGAATAAGCTTTAAAAGATCTTTATGAATTTTGATGACATTGTCTAAGGCCTGTTGAGTATCATCAGAGTAGGACTGATTCAGGATAGAAGGCGATTTTTCTATATCGACATCATTAATAGGATCCTGCTGATATTTGAATTTTGGTTGAAGAAATCGTTCAAATTCAGTCTCTGATAATCCACATGTTGCAGTGTTTTCAAGCAGACATTGTGAGAGTGCCGGATCAATGGCAACGTTCGGGAGTTGCATCCAGTTAAAACTAGTATGGTCACGTAATAATACTTTAAAATTTTTGAAGAGAACTGATAATGGTAACTGAAGTTTATTAAAAATAAGCTCCAAGTAATCATCAATATTTTGATTTACGTTACGAATATTTCTGGTGTTGAAGTGGATTAACCATAAACGGGTAATTTGATCTGGAATAAAATTACGTGATTTTCGTATGGTTTTTTCATCAATAAATAGATCTCCATAAGATGGAGAGAGTGGTTCCAAAAATATGATGTTGATATCTTTGATATTTCTAATTTTTTCCGGATTTTTTAAATGCTCAAGTAAAGCTTCTAAAGACGCCCTTTGATTCAAGCCTGAGTAAAGCATGGCAGATACAAGAATATTCCCAATGATCTCATCATCAGAAAATGCCTGACTATCTTTCGCTAGAATCCAATAGTCCCAAAGCTTATCAATAATTTCATCAATCTGATGCCCCTTCTCGATCCAGTCCATTGTGAAAACCGGCTGATCACGCTGCATTTCAAATGTCAGACTAGGCAGGGGTAAAGGCTCAGAACGATTTAAATTGATTTTCTTAGTATAGGCCCGGAAAAATTCATGGGCGTATTTTTTCCAGTTTAGGCTTTGAGCTTTGCGCTTAATAAACTCATAAATTGCCGGGTAGAATGGTTCTAGATCCTCTTTTTTTTCAAATTCTTGTTCATGAAAATATTGGCTTAACTCATTTTCTACATCGGCTCGCAGCATTTTCTCCTGATCAAGACGATTTCTTTTTCGGCGTTCTTCAGCGTGAAACTTTTTATTTTGCTTATTGGATGAGGACATGGAGTTCAATACCAGTGATTTCAAAATGATCTTTCATCTGCCCAAGAATAGGAGCGATACTTAAATATTGAGAAAGGGCTAAGCTCGAATAGGGATGAGCAGCTTCTTGCTGTATTGGTTCATGACCGAATAATGCTAAAATTTCAGGTTCGCTAATTTTATTGGTGAGAAAAGCTCGGGTTGTATGTCGATGCCAGTTCTCATATTCCAGGCCTAACTCAGGATGAAAATTATTCACAATTGATGGACTCAAAGTTTGGCATTCTCCCTGCTTAAAAATATTTAAGAGTGGGAGTTTATTCTTCATAATCTCTTGAATACTGTCCTGAAACTCGGGATGAGTAGAGCAAATTTGACGTTTAAAATAATCTATAAACTGTATGAATTTTTTCACCTCCTGCACTACAAAATTACTTAGTGGAATTAAACGTCCATAACCTTGACGCCCACCAATTTCTTTATCAGAAACCATGCATATTTGTCTTTTCAAGTTAAAACTTTTTAAAAAACCTGGAAACTCAGCGACCGGTCGCGCAGCAGTAAACAGCAATAAAAAGTGCCACATCCAGATGTTATAGTGGTTAAAAACAGCAATTAAATCATTTTCCTTTTGCACAAAAATTTTAGCTTTGAGTAGGGCAAAGATTTTTTTAACCATATCCGGTGTGGGAGCTTTGCGGCTACCAAAGTTTTTTTCTGCAGCATGTTCGATGTTCTGGTAGTCATTGGATAATGACTCACATAGCTCTTTTAAAATCGAGACATACTCGGTCTGTAAAGTCTCAGTATTTTGATGACAATAAGAAATAGAAGAAGATTTATTGGCATCAATTCCGGTAAGTAGGTCAGCAAGCTGTTTATTTCCAGTTCGTTGCAGAATTGTTTGATGTAAAAGGGAACTAATTTTGATCAATGACAATTTGGGAATATGAAGTTCTATTCTTAGCTGTTTTAAAAACTGTCGAACATCGTCGTCATTGACAGGATCAGTATTTTGCAGGTCATGAATAAATTTATTAGGTATCGGGATGTCCAGATAGACAGTTTGGTTGAGTAAGGAACCTGGATAAGCAAAATCCTTATTCTCAAAAATTGAAAATTTACTTCTCAGAAAATATTGCCCTTTCTTCAGAATTACTCTCTGACGAGAATTTAAATTCTTAGCACGTTTATTTTGTAACTTTAACCATTCATCAATTTTATTACCCGTTAAAAAGGACAGCATCAGAATCAGAGCAGCCTTTTTTTTCTGAAATCTTTTTAATATTTCATTGGGATTCCCATCAATTTTTGCATGATAATTTTCGTACAGTTTATTAAGTACTGCACTAACACTTGTGGTATTTGGAAAAAGGCTGCTGAATGGCAGTAAATGCTCTTTTCGGTGAATATGTTTTGCAATTAAAGGTAGGACATAGCTTTGACTAGATTCTGAATACTTAGCTAGCGGTGTAACAACAGTCGGGTCTATGTGTATTTGACGCGTATCCTGGTCATCTAACTGTTTCTCTATATTAAGAGCTATAGACTTTTGACCGTTTTTAATCTCTGTAGTTTCTTCAATCAGCTGCTCTTCATCTAAAAAATTATATTGCAGTGTAGTGTCACTATTTGCTCTTGCAATTTTCGCTTTATTTTTTAAAACATAAGTAAAGGCGATACGAATAATTTGCAGCAGGTTTTGTACAAAATCTTCGGATTCCTCTTTATCGTTATCTTTATTAGTTAACTCATTAAGATATTGAACAAACTCTTCTAAAGAAAGGTTAGGGTTTTGAAGATGCTGTTTCCAAAGCAGCTTGTATTCGCGTGTGTTTTGATATTCTTTGTTGGTGTTTAGAACCCGATTCGCTATACGAAAGCGTTGAAATAAACGTTTTACAGTAGTGAAATGTTCGGTGTTGTTTTCTTTAAAAAGTTCCGGTTTTATGTCTGGAAGGGCTATCAGATAGGTTGCTGCTTTCAAGACCAGGATATTCCAGATTAAAGCATTTTCTTCTGACTTCGCTAATTGTGCAATTGAGTTCACATACCAAGTGACAGGATTTTCGTTAATTGTATGCTGTCGCGAAGGGGTTAGGGCGGCTGGTTTAGTCACAACATGTTTAGGTTGTAGCTTAAAATCTGTGAGATCGATCTTCAGGCCTTCAAGATATTGATCAGTTGGTTGTGAAGTAAGTAAGTCAGCAACATATTGAATATGTTCGGCACGGTTAAGTTGCTCATCCCCAAAGAGTTTTTCTAACGTCTTTTGTAATAATGTCTGTTGAGTTTCAGCCGTACTTTGATTTATTTGATTATATTCAGACATCATGATTTCCATAACTGATCAGGTGAGAGAACGAAGTCGGCGTTGTTTAAAAGCTGTTGAACAATTCCGCTGGTTTGTTCCAGTTGATTCAATACATTTCGTCTTTGCTGCTTGATAATATTATTGCGATGATTCAGTTGATTTCGTGTGCATGACAGCAGTTGGGCAAGCAGATCTAAGCTCATAGAACAGTGGGGCTTGAAAGAATTTTCTTTGTTTAAATCGAGCATTGCTTTGGGGGAAAGAGAACTATTAATCAGTGTTTGTAATCTTTCAGGATTCATTTTTTTCAAATCATGATGAAAAGAGGACAGAAATTTGAGGAATTCTGAACTTGTTTGTTGTTTTAACAGGTCAATTTTTTCAACATCTTGAGGGAAAGAATGTACCAGCAGCTTGATATTTTGAGGAATGGTATTTGACCAATATAGATACAGGTGAAAATTATTTGCCACTGTATAGCCGGTAATATTTGGATCTCTCCATACACGAAGTTCTGGGTGAGAGACAAATATAGATAAATCAGCTTTTATGGATTTGAGAACTTCTTGATAGCAAAAGTGAATTCCATAAAAATTAGGATGAACACTCAGATGAAGTTTATTTAAATTTTTGCAGCATACTTCTTTGGCTGCACCAAATTCTTGATTGAACTCAAAAGTTGTTCCCATATAAATGAGAGTCCTCAGAAATTATTAAAAAATAACCAAGTGAAAATTCTTATTTTGTGTGCGCTAAATTTTTTTCATTTTTAGGATCTCAAGTTTCTTGAAAGTAATTCAATACTACTTGTAAGAAGTAATTATTTCAAGTGTTTGATTTAATTGAAAATAATATATCAAAAAATGTTTCTTTTGTACATGTGGGATAATTGATCTCTATATCAAAAGGAGGGGAATGGTTATAAAACTCTAGATATACCTATGATCCTTGGCAGTATAGTGGATTGTTTTTTCCTCTAAATGCCCAAAAAAAAATTTTCAAAAGCTTTTTAGTTAGTCCTTTATTTGTAGAACTGTCTTTTATTCGATTGTAGTAAATTTAAATATAAGGGAGGTGATGTCTACTATTGTGGTTCGGAGAGTGGTGGTAGTCCATAGTGAACCGTACCGGGTTTGTCGGAGACTTTTTATTTAAGTAGGCCACTTGACCTAACGGTTTAATCTTATCATAGTACATTGCTTCAAAATCAAAAGGCGATACATAACCCAGTGCACTGTGTACACGCTTTTTATTGAACCAATCTACCCAGTTTAGTGTCGCAAGTTGTACATCTGCTAAACCTTGCCAATCTGCTTTTAAATATTCAATCACCTCTGTTTTGTATAAACCATTTACCGTTTCAGCCAAAGCATTATCATACGAATCACCAGTCGTGCCGACTGACGCTCGTAAATTTGCTGCTTCTAAACGATTGGTATAACGAATGGAAAGATATTGCACACCTCTGTCGGAATGATGAATTACATTCTTTGGCATACCTCGATCATGCAATGCTTGCTCCAGTGCATCAAGTACCATATCTGTATTCATCCGTGTTGATACTTTCCATCCAACAATTGCTCGCGAGAACACATCAATAATAAAGGCGGTGTAGACCCAGCCATAATTGGTTTGAATATACGTAAAGTCACTGACCCATAATTGGTCAGGTCGATCAGCACTAAAATTCCGTTTCACTAAATCATCTGCTCGTTTTTGATCATCTCGGCTGCGGGTGGTTTGTTTATTCTTCCCACGCCAAACACCTTGTATACCTAGCTTTTGCATCAATCGAGCAACTGTACAGCGCGCAATAATATAGCCTTCACGTTTCAATTGTTGCCAAACTTTACGTACACCATATCGACCTGAACTTTCCTTCCAAATTCGTTTAATTTGTTCAGCATGATGCTCATCATGTAAATCTCGTTTCGCTCGATGTTCTGGATTTACTGTGAGATCTAGTGTTCGATAATAGGTAGAAGCCGCGATTGGTAAAATCTTACAAATCGCCTCGACTCCGTACAGCTCTTTATTATTATGGATAAAATCCACCATTATTTGTGTGGGCGGTCGAGCTCCGCCTGGGCGAAAAAAGCGGCTGCTTTACGTAGAATTTCGTTAGCACGTTGCAGTTCTTTATTTTCGCGTTCCAGTTGTTTGATACGTTCTTGGTCTGAAAGCTGCTGTACTTTAACTGGATTTTGTTTATCTAAATATTTTTGATACCAAACACGTAGTGTTTCAGGAGTACAACCTATCTTAGGAGCAATTGCTGTGATTGCAGCCCAAGTAGAAGGATAATCTTTTTCGGATTCAATCAATAATTGAACCGCTCTTTCTCTGATTTCAGGGGTATATTTTGGTTTTGTCATTGGAACATTCTCTCAAGAAAGTTGGTCTCCGACAAACCCGGTACGGTTCATATTTTAAAATTTATAAGCTCTTAAGATGGAAATTAAACAACTGAAACAGGTAGAAGTCGTTACAGATGTTGTATGTGATGTATGCAACCAATCAACGAAACTGGAGTTTGGAACTTTATCGGCACATTGGGGCTATGGTTCTAAGCATGACGGGGAATGATATGAATTGCAGTTATGTGAAAAATGTTTCTTTTATGCCTTTGCAATATTGAAAAAAGAGCGAGCAGATGAGTTTATGTTTGAGGAAAATTTTGACCCTTCGACCCTAGAGGGGGTAGGCTTGAAGTGAACCTATCATCACGATAGGTTCTAAGAATCCAGAAAATACTGATTCATATCCACGCTAGCAGCTTCATTTTTAATGGCGAGTAAGTGATTCAGGAAAAATATTGTTCTTTGCTTCAAGGTCACTGAGTTCTGAAAAGGCTTGAATACCGCCTGCAGCTTTAATTCCATCTAAAGCAACAGATAGAGCTTCCTGATCTGACGGGAATGTTTCATCCCATACCGTAGAAGTACCATTTTGGTTTACCACTTCCAGTGTCCAGTCACTATCGGGTAATCGATAAATTAGAACTTCAATTTGCTCATTATCCTCTTTTAAAATTTGAGACAAGGGAGAATCGATTAAATCATTTTCATCATAATCCATAGTACTGTCATTATCAGACATCAGCGGCAGCCTTTATTGTATTTAACATCCGTCCATAGTAATGAATGAATTAAATTTTGCCTAGCAGTGGATATTATGGGGTACAAAGAATGGCTAAATTCAAAAAATAATTGCCCCGACAATAAAACAAAATAATCCAAAAATTACCCAAATCCAGACATTCGATTTGGGTTGCTCGGTATCTGATGTATAGAGCGGTCGTTGTTCCTGAGTAGGATTTTTTGGGTTACCAGCTCTGTTTTTATAGGGTTGGTGCTTGGAATAGGATAGGCCTGTGCCAGGAATACCAACGCTGGTTCGGGTGCCTTTTTTACCAATATTTAAAGAAGCACCGGGTTTGCCAATGCTTGCACTGCTGATGCCTTTATGCGTCAGATTGATTTTTAATCCAGGTAATATTTTAATACTCTTGCGAAATCTGAAGCTCATATTTTTTCCATTTACAAGAACCAGTTTGGTTTCTATCAGAGTTGTCCGGATAAAGTGAAATAAGAGTTTGATTCATTCATAGGACTGATCATTTGACTTAGCTAGTGAAATATCAGTATGTTCTTTAACATAAGATATTGGCTTTTAGACAATGAATCAAACATCAAATTATTACAATCAACATGCTCAAGCATTTTTTGAAAATACCTATCAGGTTGAGATGGAAAGTCTTTACGCACCATTTCTAAGATATTTGCCGGAACAGGCATTGATCCTGGATTTGGGCTGTGGCTCTGGGCGTGACACTCTGGCATTTAAGAAAAAAGGCTATCAAGTTGAGGCAATTGATTATTCTGCCGAGCTGGTTGAAAAGGCGAGAGAGCTGACAGGCATCGAGGTACGTCAGCAAAGTTTTTATGAGCTGAATGAAGTAGCTAAGTATGATGGGATTTGGGCCTGTGCTTCTCTTTTACACTGTGAAAGAGATCGCCTGACTGAAGTGCTGGCGCGCATATTTAAAGCATTAAAGCCAAATGGTGTGTGTTATATGTCTTTTAAATATGGCGATACAGACCGTGAGAAAGAAGGGCGCAGCTTTACTGACTTGAATGAGCAGCAAGCTTACGATTTACTCAAACAAATAGATCAGGCTTTACTGTTACAGCAATGGATTACTGTAGATAAACGTCCAGACCGTACGGAAGAGTGGATCAACGTAATATGGAAAAAGCAATCACATGCTTTTGATTATTACCCGCAGCGTTTATACAGTCGTGCCGAGTTAATGAAAGAGCCCTCTTTGATTCCTGCAGAACACGGGATTTATTTTTGGTGGTTCAAAACAAATCCACCGGGAATCCCAACAAAAAACTGTATAACGTATCAAGAATACACTTTGTTGTATGTTGGCATATCGCCTGACAAAAAGACTAAACCAAATAGTAAATCAAACTTGAGAATACGGCTTAAAACACACTTTACAGGTAACGCAGAAGGTTCAACACTAAGACGAACATTGGGCATACTTCTGGCTGAGATGAGTGGGTATCCGCTTAGAAGAGTAGGGTCAGGTAATCGCATGACTTTCACGCATTCAGGTGAGCAATGGCTGGATGCATGGCTTGAAGATAATGCGTATGTGTCCTGGATAATTTGTGAAGAACCTTGGAATGTTGAGGAAAAGGTTTTTGAACAAACGATACTGCCACTCAATTTGAAAGGTAATCAGCACGAGTTTAAAGAAACCCTTTCAGCTATGCGTAAAAAAGCCATTCAAAATGCGAAAATGATGGAAATCGCTACGGAAGCAGGATTACAAAGACAGGTGAAGCTTCAACATGTGGCAGGATGATCACTTTATAGAAAATAATAAACCTACACCCAACGAGCAGCTGAAATTCTTGAAGCATATTCAGCAGATATTGCAGTCAGGGACTTTTACTTCGACATATAAGTTTGCTTTGCTGATCAGCATTACACGACTTGCGATTGAACAGGGTCAAGATACCGGTGCTGCCTTGCATTTGGAATATCAGGATATTGCTGAAAAGTTTATTGACCTGTACTGGAAACAGTCACTGCCGTTTCAGTTTAACCAGTATGAGCCTTTTACTATTCATCAAAGCACTGGTAAGCAGGCAAAGATCATCAGTGAAATTCAGAATGCACAGCAACAATTCAAGACTTTGGCCGCGTTGAGAAAGGATGTACTTTACTGGAACAGGCTGAAGCGAACAGTGGCGACAACGGTAAAGCAAATGCCGGTGGTATATTTGCAGAATCTGAATGGTCAAACGGTAGAATTTCTCTATTGCCTTGAAGACTCCAAACAGTCCCTCAAGCTTTTACCCAAAGTGATGTATTGTTTGAGACAGTTTAGTGAAATTATTGAAGAGCTTTGCCAGAAGCGCTGGATTGATTTTGTCCGGCTGAATAAGCAGAACCTGGTTGTATTAGATGGGTTACCTGACCTAGATGAATTCATGTTTGCACCGAGTCGTAACCAACTAGGACAGGTCGCAGACTTTCTGATTGATTTGCAAGAATGCCAGTGTTTTTATTGCGGTAAAAGCCTAAAAAACTCCAAATATGCAGTGGATCATTTTATTCCATGGTCTTTATATCCTGCCGATACCGGACATAACTTTGTTCTGGCAGATGATAAATGTAACTCACAGAAAAGTAATTATTTGGCATCGGAACTATTTCTGCAAGAATGGCAGGAGCGGAACTATCTACATGATCAATCTATTACACGCGAGATTTCTCAACTTGGCTTCTTAACAGATCTGCAGCGTTCACATCGCGTTGCTGACTGGGCATATAAGCAGGCGATCGAAAATGAATACTTAGTTTGGTTGGGTGGTAAAGATAAACAGATATACCACAGTAATTTATAGCCTAACTTAAATAAAAAGTCTCCGACAAACCCGGTAGGATTCACTTTAATAAAGAAACGTACTTAAATTATTAAATCAATCGGTAGAAAGTGCGAAGCAAAATAGTAGGGTGAAAAGTATGGTAGATATTGTCGATGTTTCTACCCGAAGTCGTATGATGGCGGGTATCAAAGGGCGGAATACGAAACCTGAGATACTAATCCGTAAATTACTACATAAAAAAGGATTCCGCTTTCGTCTTCATGTAAAGAATCTACCAGGTAAACCAGATATTGTTCTGCCTAAATATAAGGCTGTGATTTTTGTAAATGGATGTTTTTGGCATGGTCATAAGGGGTGCCGTCTTTTTAAATTACCCGCTACCAGAACTGAATTCTGGCAGGAAAAAATAACACGCAACCAAGCTAATGACAGTAAATCAATAAATTTATTGTTAGAAAATAACTGGAGGGTAGGTGTTGTCTGGGAATGTAGTATTAGAGGTGCAACTAAAGATCCAGATAAAGTAATTAATCTTATTACTGAATGGTTACGTGGGGAGAGTTCTTTTATTGAAATTGTTTAAATTCGCTTTTAGGACTATTAACCATGCAACAATTCCGATGTTCAGTCATTCATGAGTGAACATCGGAATTTAATTTTTATAAATCGCTATAATGTTTTTTTAACAATGAGAAAACAATTTTACTGATCTGTCGAGCAAGAAATGGAGGTACAGCATTTCCGACCTGCGTATACTGATTAGTACGGTTTCCTTCAAATATATAGTTGTCAGGGAAGGTTTGTAATCTTGCCGCTTCCCTTACAGTGAGACTTCTACACTGCTTTGGATCATAATGAATGAAATAATGACCATCTTTTGAAATATGGCTTGTTATTGTAGTCGCTTCCTTATGAGCAAGCTGCACGCGAAAACGGTCATTATAAGACCCAGAATTCCAGTTCTGGTGTTGTGGAGCAAGCTTAGTCGGGAAATTTTCAGCTTTAGGTGAGAACCCTCTCTGTTCACCATATAATGCACAAAAACTGTATCTGAGCAGATCTGACTCCATATGTCCTCTTGTCTCATGATTGAGAACTAGATTCAGTTCAGGATCAAGAATCCATTTCTTCAAATGATCTGGCAACTGGTTTGATGATTTATATTTATGAACAGTTTCTTTTCTTTTTAAATCTTTATATGGTTGGAGATAAGTTTTATTAACATCAACACCAATATTATTTAATGCGCTTAATGTTTCGGCATTACTTGATACAACTTGCTGCCAGGAATAATAAGAATCATCTTTTTTTGATAACCCGCTTCGTAGTTTTGGTAAATCACCAATAACCTCTTTAACTGAAACTTTAGGATAAATATTTTTATCCAAGATATCAGGGGCCTGTTGAATATCCTTTCTTACGCCAAGCAGAATAACTCGGTGTCGAGCTTGAGGAATCCCGAACTCTTCGGATTTAATCAGGTAGTTCAGCTTGTCTGGAGTAGAGCTATCTGCATCATCAGCTTTTTCCACAAGAGAATATATTCGATATGAAGGGCAATCTTCTGATCCCGTAATCTTTGAAGGATTTTGCAGGTCATTAAGAATTTGAGGAAATATGAGTTGATTCTCAACTTTGGCAGTAAGAATCCCTCTCACATTTTCCATAACAAACACATCAGGTTTTGCTATCGATAAAACCTTTAAATATTCTTTATAAAGGAAGTGGCGGTGATCTTCTTCAGGAACATATTTTTTATTGCCGGCATTTCTAGAACGTCCAGCTAAACTATAGGCTTGGCAAGGGGGACCTCCGATTAAAATTTTAGGTCCGTAATGATTTTTTGTTAGCTCTTTTACTTTAGCATGAATGTGGTCATTATCTTTACCTAATTCAGAAGGACCTTTCAAGGTTTCCTGAAAAGCTGATTCATAAATTTCTTTATATGATTCAAAAAGTTCAGCTCTGGTAAGGTTGCCATTTAAATATTGATAGTAACCATCTAGACAGCCCTTTTGTTTTGCAAGTCTGTAAAATGCTCTTGTAGTTAGTGTCATATGAGCATGTGGATCTTTTTCAACAGACATGCCTATTTTAAAAGGATGCTTATTATTATCTATGTAAGAGGCGAATCCTTCGCCGAGTCCACCTGGCCCAGAGAATAGATCAATTACTAAAATATCATTATCTTTCATAGTAGCCTGATAACTTAAAAAACACATGCATAATACCAGGTCCTGTCAATCGCACAAGACTTAAAAAACTTTAATCAGTAAACGCCTAGAAATATGAATTTTAAAATATCTTTAGGTTAGAAGGTAAATTTTAAAGTTAACTATTTAGCAGATTTATTGTGGATGAGGTCCTACAGGGTTTATTAAAAGATGGTTATTAAAGAAGATTTAAAAATATTAATTGAATAAAAATATGAAATGTATGTTTTAAAATTAAATTATTGGTATATTTGAATAAATAGTAAACTTTTCAAATTTTATAATAGAAATGAGTGATACCAGATTACTTCAGCCAAGCGCAGCTTCAATTTTGCAATCTATGCGCGATATAGGGTACACACTCGATACAGCAGTCGCAGATATTATTGATAATAGTATTGCAGCTTCAGCAGATAAGATCGAATTAATCTTTTTGGAAAATCCCACCCCACATTTTTTGATAATTGATAATGGGGTCGGGATGTATGATGAAGAATTATATGATGCTCTCAGGTTCGCTACAAAAAGTCCTGTTGCTGCAAGAGCAGATGAGGATTTGGGGAGATTTGGCTTAGGACTTAAGACCGCTTCTTTTTCTCAATCACGTCGATTAACAGTAATCTCTTCAAAGAATAGCAAAATTTCTGCTGCCAGATGGGACTTGGATTACGTTGTTGAAAAGGATCAATGGTTATTAGAGATTTTGGATCCAAAGGATATCCGTTTGGATAAGGAATATCTGGAAAAAATCAAAGTACATGGAACTATTGTCATGTGGGAGAACCTTGATAGGGTTTTATCAGGTGACAAAGATACTTTTTCCCCACGCCAAGTTGCGGGGGTGCTTGGTAAATTAAGAGAACATCTTGAGTTGGTATTTCATAAATTTCTTGAAGGAAAAGTATTTGGGAAAAAAATATCCATATTGTTAAATAACATAGAACTTCAACCTTTTGATCCTTTTTGTTTACAAAACAGTTTTACTCAAAACCAAGCCCAAGAAAAAATAGTTATTAACGACTCTATTGTTACTATTCAGGCTTTTATCCTTCCTCATTTTTCTAAAATGGATAGAAGTGATTATGAAAATTTCAAAAAGAGAAGTGATTTTTTAAATAATCAGGGTGCTTATGTTTATCGAAATCATCGCCTTATGGTATGGGGTGACTGGTTTCGTTTAATTCCAAAATCAGAAGCAACCAAATATGCACGTGTTCAGATTAACTTTGATAAGAAGATTGATGATCTGTGGGCTATTGATATTAAAAAATCCAAAGCTACACCACCACTCGCAGTTTTAGAGAGGCTGAAACAGGTTATTGGTAGAATATCGGAAGCTAGCGTACGTTTATCATCCCGAAGGGTTAATAAAGCTTTAGAAACCAATGAAGTGCCTTGGAACAGGTTTTCGGGGGAATATATAAATTACAGAATTAACAGAAACTTTCCAGTTTATCAGAAGTTTAAAAATTCACTTTCAGAAGAACAGAGAAATAATTTTAATACTTTACTAGAAATTCTGGAAAGTAGTTTACCAGTTCAAAGCATTTATGCAGATATGACTTCTAATCCTAAGCAGATCTCGTTACATGAGAATTATGATCTGGAGGAGATGCAAGAAAAATTTATTGCTTTTGCAGATTTCATGGAAGCTAAACAAATGCAAAAGCATAGTTTCAAACAGGCTGCTTTAGCATGTGGTTTATTTGAAAAATACAGTAATAATTTAGAAGAGTGGTTGGAAGCATATTATGCTTAATTCAGAACAATATGATGTAGCACAATTTTCGATAGCTAAATGTACCAAAAAAAATGAGGAGTCTTATGAAATTCCTTATATTGAGGAGATTGTAAGAAAAACAGCTGATTTCTTGGATTATGAAGGTAATGTAGAGGGTATAGTTCGATATGTAGAATCTAAAGTAAATTGTCGAATGGATTTAGGGACATCAGTCGTTAGTGAAGAGGCTGAACATGATAAGGATTGGGTTAAGCGTATCGAAAGTAGTGAAAAAATTTACGCTACTGCATATGAAAATTATTTACGTGGGAAGGGTATGCCTCCAGGAGTAGTAAATTCGATCTCACGAGTTAACGACTCTATTTTGAGCCTTTTAAGTGATCCTAAAAAGAAAGACAAATCTTTTCAGAGAAGAGGCTTGGTAATTGGTGATGTACAATCAGGAAAGACAAGCAACTATCTGTCATTAATCACAAAAGCTGCCGATGCAGGATATAAATTCATTATTGTTATTGCAGGCATCCATAACAATCTCAGATCACAGACTCAGCAACGTATTGATGAGGGCTTCATAGGACGTATTAGTGCCAAAGACAGTAAAAAAACTCCAATTGGTGTTGGTGCAGAATTTGATGGACAATTCCCACATCCAGTTTCGTTTACTACGGTTGAGCAGGACTTTAATAAAACACTTGCGACTAGTATAGCTACAGAAATTGGAGGCTTTAATAAACCTGTTATTCTGGTAATCAAGAAAAATGTAACAACCTTAAAAAATTTGTATGAATGGCTTGTAAACTTTAATATGAACGGGTTAAAAGCCAATGGTGTAATTAATAATGTGCCTTTATTAATGATTGATGATGAGGCTGATAACGCATCAATTAATACGAATATTCCGGATTTGGATCCTACTAAGACAAATAATTATCTAAGAACAATTCTAAAGTCTTTTAATCAGGCATGTTATGTTGGATATACCGCGACACCATTTGCAAATATTTTTATTGATCCTGACTCTTACGGGGAATGCGCTGAAGATCTTTTTCCAAAAGACTTTATCTATAATCTAGATGCTCCAACAAATTATTTTGGTGCCAGAAAAATATTTCTTGAACCTGATTACCGATATGTACATGTAATATTAGATCCACAGGAAATAGGTAAGTATATCCCATTAAAACATAAAAAAACTTTTGTGTTAAAAGACTTACCTGGGTCACTTAAAGAAGCTATAGCCTCTTTTTTGATAAGTAAATGTATCCGAAATATCCGACATGACGCTTATGAACATTGTTCAATGCTTATTAACGTTTCTACATTTGTAAATGTGCAAAACCAGATTAAAGATAAGGTGTTGGATTATATTGACGAGGTAAGTAATGAAATTCTTGCTTATTCCGCAATGCCTACAGCTTTAGAGCATGAAAATATAGCTTTACTTCATAGAGTATTTAATAAGCACTATGCAGAATCACAAGACTTGGATGAAAAGCTTATACCTTGGGAACAGATTGTTGAACAACTTGGATCAATTTTTGATGGTTCTGAAAAAGAATATGTTTTTAAAACCTGCGTTGTAAATAGTAACTCACAAGATAATTTGGATTATTCAAGTTATGGAAAGCGTGGACTGATGGTCATCGCGATTGGGGGATTCAGTTTATCACGCGGATTAACTATTGAAGGATTAACTGTAAGCTATTTCTACCGTAGTACCCAAATGTATGACACTTTACTTCAAATGGGGCGTTGGTTCGGTTATCGCCCTCAGTATGAAGATTTATGTCGTATTTATATGACAGATGAAGCTTTCTCTTGGTATGAACATATTACGCAGGCGGCAGATGATGTTCGTCGACAAATTGCTGAAATGAATCAGCTCAAGAAAACTCCAAGAGATTTTGGTTTGTATGTTCGGGCGAGCGATGTAGGATTGATGATTACAGCTCGAAATAAAATGTATAGTGCTGAAAGCGGTTATTTAAGACGAAGTTTTAGCGGTGAACAAAAAGAACAAACTAGTTTTGGTAATCAAATAGATATTCATTGTCAAAACTATAAGAAACTAGAAGGTTTTTGGAAAAAATTGAAGGGTGAATATAACCCAGAGAGTTATCGTACAGGAAGTTTTTTCTCAAATGTAGATACCCCGCATGTTATTGATTTTCTAAGTCAATATGGGTTCGGGGTAAGTAATAAAGTCTCAGATAATCAAGAGATTATGGAGGCATGTGTACGTTATCTGGCTGAGATTCAGTTTAAGTATCCTCAAATGGATGTTGTTTTTAGAACCAAGGAGCTTAATGGGGAAAAGTTGATCGAGTTCCAAGATATGGAGCCGATAGAACGAAAGGTTTATAAAGGTGATTGTGATAATTTTGTCTTAAACAAAAGCCGTTTAGGTTCGGTTGCAGATCTGAAAATAGGACTCTCAAAAGAAAAAATAGGTGAAGCGACTAAGCCTAAAGATTTGATAGACAAACGTAAGAAACCACTTTTAATCTGCTACTTAGTAGACATGGTAGAACATGATTTTATAAACGATGATAAATCTATAGGTAAAGTAATCGACTTTACTCAAGAAAATATTAAAGGTGTACCAGGCTTAAGCTTAAGTTTCCCATCAGGAGATTCTGATAAGCAGGTTCAAATTTATGGGAATAGGGTTTATTCAGAAAGCTCATTCTTTGCTGCAGATACAGAGTTTGAGGTGGCCTAATGAACAGAAATTTTGAATGGGATGAATTAACTGTATCTGCAGAAAATTCATTTACAACACGTCGTATAGCAGAAGATTTATGTGTTGATCTCTATATTGCCAGAGATCATGAAGGTGCTTTTTGTGTGCTTATCCAGCATTCAGAAGATTTACGTAAGCTATTTTTGAAACATAGAGTAGATTTAAGAGCTATTCATCTAGACTACAGGCATTTAGAAACAGGAAAAAGTACATTCATTTTGTTACTGAAGCTCAATAATGATCAACTATTGGATTACTTTGATCAGTTTATCTGGTTTGTACTGCAAGGACTAAAGCACTGTAAAAAGGAGAAGGATTTTGTAGGAGGGATTTTAGCCAAACTCAAAATCTGGAAAAATTTTTTATCTTCAAGCAGAGAAGGAAAATTAACTGAAGAGCAGATACGTGGTCTGCTGGCGGAAATGTATTTACTTGACCAGTTACTCGACCAGTTCCCTCATGATTATGAAAAAATCCTTCATGGATGGTATGGTCCACAACGGCTTCAACATGATTTCCTATATAAGGATCTGGCAATTGAGGTCAAGTCAGTAAGTAGTACTGATAAAAGATATATTCGTATCTCATCCCTAAGCCAGCTCGACAGTACAGTCTCACGCTTACTTTTAAGTGTATATGCAGTAATTAGATCTCCAGAGAATATTAAGGAAAAATTCAATTTAAATACTTTATCTCAAAGAATCATAGCGAAACTTTGTTTTCATGAGCGCGATATATTTGAGCGTAAGTTAATAGAATGTAACTATATTCCTGATAGTTTTTATGATGATTATAATTATATTATCCGCCCAATTAATAACTATGAGGTCAAGGGGGACTTTCCACGGTTGCATTCTGGCTTAATTCCATTAGGCATACTTAATGTCACTTATGATTTAGATCTAAATATAATTGATAGTTATAAAAGCGAAAGTTTTTTCTCAGATGTGGGTAATGCATTATGAGTTTATCTAAAGATTTTTTTAATACATTAAAAAAGGATGTCGCTGTATCAGCAGCAGCATTTAATATTTACAGTATTGAAGCCTTTATTAGTGAATATATACATGAGCTAATAGAAATCGGAGATTTACCAGATTTCCAGTTATGTGAAAATACGAATCATGTAGGTTCTAAAGGAGCGTACATACACGGGTTCAATATTGATACTAATGATAATACCGAAGCAGTAACATTAAATCTTATTGTAACCGATTATGATCAACGCTTATATTTAGAAACGTTGACTCAGACTGAAGCTAGTTTATGGTTTAAACGTTTGCTTAAGTTTTTTAAAGAATCATATAGTAATGAGTTCTATGACAAACTGGATCCATCAACAGAGGTATATAGGCTTTCTGAATATATTGATGTTTATAAAGATAGTATAGAGGAAGTTAATCTTTTCTTTTTAAGTGAACGCCAAATTTCGTCATCTTTTAAAGAGATAAAAAGAGAAGATTTTGAAGGCATTAATATCAAATACCATCTATGGGATATTAGTCGACTAGAGAAATTAAGAGCTTCAAACTTAAGTCGTGAGGCTTTAGAAATTGATTTTGTTAAAAATTATCAATCACCATTAGATTGTCTACATGCTCATTTAGGTGATACAGCTTTACCTTCTTATCTAGTTATTTGTCCAGGTGATATTCTTGCTGATCTATATAATGATTATGGAGCAAGATTGCTAGAGCAAAATGTACGCAGTTTTTTACAAGCAAAAGGAGGAGTGAATAAAGGAATCAGAAATACTATTTTACATGAACCAGAATATTTCTTTTCTTATAATAATGGTATTACTGCTACAGCATCTGATATAGAAATTATTTATAAGGAAGGACGAAGCTGTATTTCACGAATAGTTGACTTACAGATAGTAAATGGTGGACAAACTACTGCTTCTTTAGCAAAAGCAAAAATAAAGGATAAGGCAGACCTTTCCAAGATATTTGTCCAGATGAAACTAACTATAGTTTCTGACAGTCAAAGTGAGAAAATAATTCCTAAAATTTCTGAATATGCCAATACTCAAAATAAAGTGAATGTCTCAGATCTTTCTGCTAATCATCCTTATCATATCAAGATTGAAGAATTATCAAGAAAGTTATGGGCACCACCAACAAAAACGGTCGTGAGGGATTCAGGATGGTTTTATGAGCGTTCACGTGGACAATATAATGAAATGTTGGCAAGTGGAAACCGTAATTTATTAAAAATAAAGTATCCCAAAACCCAGCTTTTTACTAAAACAGATTTAGCGAAATATATGATGATATGGGATAACCCTGAGCCTAAATGGGTAAATATGGGTGCGCAAAAAAACTTTTCAAAATTCTCAGAATATATTTCTAAGAACTGGAAAAAAATGGAGGCAGAAGGGAAGGTAAACGACTATTACTTTAAAAAAATTGTAGCGCGAGCTATTATTTTTAGACAAACAGAAAAACTGGTGTCGGCCCAAGAATGGTATACAAATGGCTATAGAGCCAATATCGTTATATATACCCTTGCTTATCTATCTAATTTTTTAAAGAAAAATAGTAAAAAAATTGATTATTTAAAATTATGGAAAGAGCAATGCCTCTCAGTTAATTTTGAAAATGTTCTAGTTGAACTCACTAGGGAGATAAATAATATTCTTATCAGTCCAAACCAGGCACGTTCAACAAATAATATTTCTGAATGGGCCAAGAAAGATGCTTGTTGGGGTACTATTATAGTCCAGTCAGAAAAACTGGATACATTTATTACCTCAGAGTTTATCAAAGAGTTAATTGATAAAGACAAGGCTGAATTAATCGTTGATGAAGCAAATCATAAACAGAAAATTGAAGATGCTATATCTATTCAGAATAAAATCAATTCTATAGATAAATATTTCTGGAGAGAGTTTCTACAGTATCTAGAAAAAGAACATCAAGTTGGATTTAAGGAAAAAGGTATTCTAAAAGCGGCAGGATTAAAGATTAAGGATTTATCCTCAAAGCAATGTTTTGTATTGGATAGATTACTTGAACAACACGGGGATGAGTTTGAAAAATTTCAGTCGCATGAAAAAGTGTCATTGCATGATTGTTAAATTAAAAAGCCTCATATTATTGAGGCTCTCTTTTGAACGTTACTATCACTTGTACTAGCTCATTTTCAGTTATCATCATAAGAGTAAATCAGATTTTGGAGTTCCTCTTCAGGAGTTGAACAGAATTCTCTGATCCTCTCGGCTACAGTCTTTGCGTCGGTAAATTCTTCATCAGCATAATTGTTGTAGTCAAAGAGTACTTCAGCCATACGAGGGAAAAGATTTAAGCCTTCTTGGATAGCTTCATAAGAATCAATCTTGGGATTACCCTTCCAGCGAATCATACTCATGCTATGCGGTTGGCTTAATGGAGAGCTTAAATGCTTGGCTTCTACTTCTAACTGATCAATATAAAACCCTGCTTCTTTCCAGCTCGGTAGTATTGCTGCCCATCCTATTGCACAAGCTACTGTATTGCAGTCGTTTTGTAGCTGTTCATCACTTACAAAGCCCACTGATCTTTTATTAGGGTAAGCGTCCGCTGAATCCCATGCCTATTTTTTAATTTTGGTCGGATTTCCAGCGGTGTGGCAGTAATTCTTCTATTTGGGTCACTTTATGCGTCGGCAGCCTTTTCAGCACATCACTTAAATAGGCATACGGATCCAGTCCATTCAGCTTTGCTGACTGGATTAAAGTCATGATATTCGCCGCTCGTTGGCCGCTGCGCAGCGAGCCAGCAAACAGCCAGTTCTTGCGCCCCAACGCCCAGGGACGCATCTGATTCTCGACCCAATTATTGCAAATAGGTAGATTGCCATCATCCAGATAGCGGCTTAAAGCTGGCCAACGCTTCAGAGTGTAATTGATGGCCTTGGCAGTGGGAGAACTCGATGGCACTGTCAGATGATGTTGGTTGAGCCATTCATATAGTTGTTGCATCACTGGTTGACTATGCTGTTGTCGGTATTCGCGGCGGTCTTCCGCTGTACCATCGGTCTTTTTCCTGAGTTCTGCTTCTATCGCATACAGTTTCTGAATCAGCACCAATGCCTGTTCAGCGACCTGACTTTTCCCGGTTACATGCAGTTCATGGAATTTACGACGTGCATGGGCCATGCAGCCCACCTCTATGACCTGGCCTGATTTAAAGCGTGCTTTATAACCACTGTAATCATCACAGACTAGATAGCCCTGCCAGCCTTTCAAGAACTCTGCAGCATGCTGGCCTGAACGACTATCCTGAAAGTCATAGATCACCGCCTGAACTGGATTGTACTGTGTAGTGGCATAGGCCCAGACATAACCTTTCTTCGGTTTTTTATCATTCTCACCCATCCGCATGATGGTGACCGGTGTTTCATCTGCATGCAGCACCTGCTGTTGTCGTACCACCTCTTTTAAGGCATTGGCCAGAGGTTCCAGTTCTACACCGCAGCGACCAATCCAGTCAGATAAAGTGGATCTGGACAGATCAATGCCAGCCCGCTGATAGATCAGGCGCTGACGGTACAGCGGCAAATGATCGGCATATTTCGATACCAAAACATGGCTGAGCAGTTCAGGTGAAGCAATGCCTTTATCAATCACATAGGCGGGCATCGCTTGCTGAGTCAGGGTGTCACACTGATCACAGACCCATTTACCACGCACATGCTGTTCCTTATAGAACTGTGCCGGTCTGAAATGCAGTTTTTCACTGACATCTTCGCCGATACGACGGAGTTGGCAGCCACAACTGCATTGGGTTGATGCAGGTTCATGCTCAATACGGATGGTGTGTAGATGATCTGGCAGTGGTCGACGTTTAGGTTTATTGGTTTTGGCTTTCTGTGTCGCTGCATCGGTTTTATCTGCATTTAGCCGTTCCAGTTCTAGATCAACCGCGGCAATATCTTCTTCAACCGCTTCGTCCCACAGGTGGATTTGTTTGGTCGTTAAGTGTTCATTCTTCTGGGCGAACTTATGCCGTTTAAACAGCGCCAGTTCATGCTCGTATTTTTGAGTGAGAATAGAAAGATGTTGAACTTTGGCATCCAATTGCTGGTTTGATTTTTCTAATTCTTGATTTGATTGTGCCAGAGACTGATGCTGCATCGCCAACTGCCTGGTGAATTCCAGCAGTTGTTCATGGGTCAGTTGGCTTAAGTCAGGCAGCGTATTCATGACCGCAGTATGCCTGAGGTCATGAGAAGAATGAAATAGAACGTTTGGAGAATAGCAGAATGGAACAGCCTGGT
>NZ_VOYP01000062.1:0-12047 GCF_013420235.1 Acinetobacter sp. YH01022
CGAATTATTCAGGTCAATTTATTTGAAAGGAAACTTTTAAGGTCACTCTTTGTGCCTGATAAAAAATGGCGAAAACAAGAAGAACCTCAATTGAGGTTCTTCTTGTGATATTTGTGGGACAGCAGTGGCCATTGGCGCCCTTTCTTTATTCCATAAACTTAAAAAATATTAAGCAGGAATATTACGCACTGAAGCATTACGAATCGCTTCTTTTAACGCGTCATAACCGTGAATCGGTGGGAACTGAGGGAATTCAGCAATGACATTTTCCGGTGCATCAAACAAGAAACCGTGGTCTGCTTCGCCCAGCATCGTAGTATCGTTATAAGAATCGCCTGCTGCAATCACACGGAAGTTCAAACCATGCAGGGCTTTAACTGCTTGGCGTTTTTGATCCGGCTGACGAAGTTTATAATCGGTGATCATGCCATTTTCATCAGTTTCTAACTTGTGACAGAAAATGGTTGGCCAATCGAGTTGCTTCATTAAAGGATGAGCAAACTCATAGAACGTATCGGAAAGAATAATCAATTGAAAATGTGTACTCACCCATTTCACAAATTCTTTTGCACCTGGGAAAGGTCCCATCTCTGCAATTACTTCCTGAATATCATTTAAGCCTAAACCATGCTCTTTTAAGATATTCAGGCGCTGCGTCATTAACACATCGTAGTCTGGAATATCACGTGTAGTGGCTTCCAACGCTTTAATTCCAGTTTTCTTGGCAAAGTTAATCCAAATTTCCGGAACCAACACCCCTTCAAGATCAAGACATACGATTTCCATGGGCTCTCCCAATGTCAGTAAAAAATTTTGCGTTATGATAGCTTAAAAATAGAGATTTCAGGGGCTGTTTTTTAAATCTATTTTATTCATAAGCATTTATTTTTTAGTGCTAAGCAGATTATTTCAATTCCATTAAAATCATTGTGAATTAAACTAATATAGGTTTTTAAGTGTCCAAGCCTATACGCCAGGAACTGTCATGACTACAATCCCTACCATTGACCTTGTTGATGCACTTGCATCTGAATATGCCGATAAATCTCCCAGCGAGATTCTGGAACTTGCTTTAAGTCAAGAAGGTGAAATTGCCATTTCATTTTCAGGTGCTGAAGATGTGGTTTTAATTGATATGGCTTCTCATTTGGGCAAACCTTTTCGTGTCTTCAGTCTAGATACAGGTCGTTTACATGCAGAAACCTATCAATTTATCGATACAGTACGAAAACATTATAATATTGAGATCGAAATTTGTTTCCCTGAAACAGAAGCGATACAGGAACTGGTGACTGAAAAAGGCTTCTTTAGCTTCTACCAGGATGGCCATCAGGAATGTTGCGGTATCCGTAAAGTTCAACCCTTACGCAAAAAGCTGGCTACACTGGATGGCTGGATTACCGGTCAACGTAAAGATCAAAGTCCGGGGACTCGTAATGAAATTCCAGTGGTGCAAGCAGATGCCGGTTTTTCAGGTCCAGGAAAACAGCTGATCAAATATAATCCTTTGGCAAACTGGTCAAGTTCCGACGTGTGGAACTATATCCGCATGATGGAAATCCCTTATAATCCGTTGCATGAGCGTGGCTTTATTTCGATTGGTTGTGAGCCCTGCACTCGTCCTGTATTGCCAAATCAGCATGAACGTGAAGGCCGCTGGTGGTGGGAAGAAGCGACCCATAAAGAATGCGGGTTACACGCAGGAAATTTAAAATAATATTTAAAAAAATCACTGTTATTCAGTGATTTTTTTAACTTATCATTACACATAAAGCAGTTCATTTCTTTTTGAAAAAAGATATACTAAAAACACTCTTTTATATAATTCTAACAAGCCTGTTCATATAAGAACAGGCACAAAATTGCAGTGAGGCATTCAACGCTATGCGTCCATTACACCCAATTGATTTTATTTTTCTGTCGCTTGAAAAGCGTCAGCAACCGATGCACGTCGGTGGGCTGTTCCTGTTTCAAATTCCTGACAATGCACCTGATACATTTATTCAAGACCTCGTTGCTGATATTCGTAAATCCAAATGTCTTCCTGTTGCGCCTTTTAATAATAAACTCAATGGCCTATTTTGGGATGAAGACCAAGAATTTGATCTAGACCATCATTTCCGCCACATTGCACTACCGCACCCGGGTCGAATCCGTGAATTACTGACTTATATTTCACAAGAACATAGCGCACTGCTTGATCGTGCCAAACCACTCTGGACCTGCAACATTATTGAAGGCATTGAAGGCAACCGCTTTGCCATGTACTTTAAAATTCACCATGCTATGGTTGATGGTATTGCCGGTATGCGTTTAGTAGAAAAATCACTATCCTATGATCCAGAAGCCAAGAGTATTGTGCCACTCTGGTGTGTCGAAGGTCCTCGTGCTAAACGATTAAAAGAACCGAAAGCAAGTCGTATAAAGAAAGTCATGGGGGCTGTAAAATCACAATTTGAAGCGACCCCTAAAGTCATGTATGAACTATCGCAAACCATCTGCAAAGATATGGGGCGCAATCCGGACTATGTTTCCAGCTTCCAGGCACCCAGCAGCATTTTAAATCAGCGAGTCAGTTCATCACGCCGTTTTGCCGCACAATCCTTTGAATTGGGCCGCTTAAGCAAAATCGCAAAAGCACTGGGTGTCACCATCAATGATGTAGTCTTGGCCATCTGTTCTGGCGCACTGCGTGAGTATTTGATCAGTCATCACGCATTGCCGAAAAAACCGCTGATTGCTATGGTTCCGGCTTCAATTCGTGATGATGATTCTGAGGTTTCAAATCGTATTACCATGATTTTGGCTAATCTGGGTACGCATAAAGATACGCCTTTAGAACGCCTGCAAATTATTCGCCGTAGTGTGTTAAATGCCAAGCAGCGGTTCAAACGCATGAATTCAAATCAAATTTTAAACTATAGCGCATTAGTTTACGGTGCAGCAGGTTTAAATATTGTCTCGGGAATGATGCCAAAACGCCAAGCGTTCAATATTGTGATTTCTAACGTGCCAGGGCCACGCGAACCGCTATACTGGAATGGTGCAAAACTGGATGCACTCTATCCAGCTTCAATTGTACTGGATGGACAGGCACTGAATATTACCATGACCAGCTATCTAGATAAACTGGAAGTGGGCTTAACCGGTTGTCGTAATGCCTTACCGAAAATGCAAAACTTGCTCACGCACCTGGAAGATGAAATTCAGCGCTTTGAAGAAATTGTAGGTCAAGATATTCCACCAAAAAAGTTAAAAGCGGTGAGTTAACCGCAGCTTCAAAAGAGTGAATAATAAATAAAATAAAGGGACCTTTTAGAGGTCCCTTTATTTTCTATTGCACGAAATTAATTCTTAATTGCACGACATTGATTTAATAGTTGATGACAAACTGAATGAATCATGGCAGCTGTAATTTGAACTTCTTTACCCTGCTCATTGACGATATAACCATTTTGGCTCATTTTATTATCTGTAACTTTCGTATTTTGTTGAACTGCTACTTGGCTTATACTCATGTCATACCTCTTGTTTGCTAAACCTAAACTGGGAGATTTTGGCTTTGGCTACTTGTGTATGACTAGTATTCAAAATTCAGCCTAAAAAGTAAAATTTCAGATGTAACAAGTGTTTAACGATATTCTGTTACAATTTCAGCTCAGAATGATATCGTATTGCTCTTGCGTATACAGATTTTCCACCTGAAATTTGATGATACGCCCTATAAAGTGCTCTAAATCGGCCACTGCAGGGGCTTCCGCTGTTAACAATCGGTCAATCACCAAAGGGTGTGCCACCACAGTAAAACCACTTTTACATTCAAAAGCACGGGCATATCTTAAAATTTCCCGAAAAATCTCGTAACACACTGTCTCTGCCGTTTTCACATAACCCCGTCCCTGACAGGTTGGACACGATTCACATAATAAGTGTTCTAAAGATTCACGAGTACGCTTTCGGGTCATTTCAACCAGGCCCAGTTCGGAAACCTGGGTAATTTTGGTTTTGGCATGATCACGTTCCAGCATACGCTCAAACTGGCTCATGACTTCTTCACGATGCTGCGCTTCCTGCATGTCAATGAAGTCAATAATAATGATGCCACCCAAATTACGTAAGCGTAGCTGACGGGCAATGACCTGCGTCGCTTCCATATTGGTTTTAAATACGGTGTCTTCTAAAGTCCGGCCACCGACATAGGAGCCGGTATTGACATCTATAGTAGTCATGGCTTCAGTCTGGTCGATCATCAAATAGCCACCCGATTTCAATGCTACGCGGGTTTGCAGGGCCTTCTGAATATCTTCTTCAACATTGTACAAGTCAAAAATGGGACGTTCACCCGGATAGTGAACCAGTCGATCTTGCATACTGGGAACAAACTCAAGTACAAATTCTTGCAACTTGGCATGTATTTCACGTGAGTCGACAGAAATTTTAGAAGTATCTTCATTGGCCAAATCACGAATCACGCGCTGTGGCAGCGGCAGTTCTTCAAAAATCAGAGAAGGGACAGCAATGCTTTTTTGCTTACGCTGAATGAATTCCCAAAGTTTGGCCAAATACGCCATATCCTGTGCAATCTCAGCTTCAGGAATCCCCTCTGCTGCAGTACGGACAATGACGCTGCCCGGTAATTTATGCTCGCTTTGAATGCGTTCGATCATCGAACGTAGCCGGTCTCGTTCTTCTTCTGATTCAATGCGTTGTGATACCCCGATATGATGACCATAAGGCATCAGTACCAGATAGCGTGAAGGAATGGAAAGATCGGTAGAAAGACGCGCCCCTTTGGTCCCCAGCATATCCTTCATCACTTGCACCGTGAGAATCTGACCGGGTTGCAGCAGTTCAAAAACGTTGGGGGTCGGTTGATTGCGGGGCCAGACCATATCATTGATATGGAGGAAAGCGGTTCGAGAAAGACCAATATCGACAAAAGCAGCCTGCATACCCGGAAGTACACGTACCACTTTGCCTTTATAAATATTGCCCACCAATCCACGCTTAACCGTACGCTCAACAAATAGTTCATTGACCGTGCCGTTCTGGATTAAGGCCACACGACATTCCATAGGTGTGACGTTAATCAACAACTCGTCAGACATAATAAAACTCAAAACATTATAAAAATTCTTTTTTGAGGTCAGTTAATTTAGTGCCTTAACTGCCTGTAATAACTGTACGGTTTCATGTAAAGGCAAGCCCACGACATTGCTATAACTGCCTTCGATACGGGGAATATAACGCGCTGCGATGCCTTGAATGGCATAAGCACCCGCTTTGCCTAAGGGTTCCCCTGTTGCCCAATAATCTTCCATATCATTGAGACTTAACTTTTGAAACTCAACCTGTGTTCGTACCACTATACTTGATTTTTCTGTTCTTGTACGCACACAAACACCTGAAAAGACATCATGCTTGCGCCCGGAAATGCACTGCCACATTTCAAAAGCATGTTGTTTTGATTCAGGTTTACCTAAAATCTGATTATCCACACCTAAACTGGTGTCAGCGGCGATGACGATGGCATCCGGAAATTGCTCCAATACAGCTTGAGCCTTGCTACAGGCTAAACGCTCGACATAGGCGGCAACATCTTCTCCGTCAAGAATAGATTCATCGATATCCGGACTATAAATCTCGAATTCTAAACCTAACTGTTGCAGCAGTTCCCGACGCCGTGGAGAACTCGAAGCCAGAATTAAACGCGCCATTTTTTAAGCATAAAATACATGACAGGGAAAACCAGCACACTGCTCAATAAAGGCTGCCAGTGTCGGGTAATGGAAAATTGCAAGCCACCCATCGTTTGGGCAATCCAGATCACAAATAAATGTGCCATTACTGCCAGAAAGCTAATCACCCAGAGATTGCCAAAGGTCATGATGCGTCGTTCACGAGTTAAAAACCGGACAATAAAGGTAATCAACACAAAACTTAGTGCATTCATACCTAAAGGGGCATCCACCAGCAAGTCGGTAAACATGCCGGTGGCAAAGGCAAACCAGATTCCGCACCATGTAGGTTGGCACATCACCCAAAACAGCATGAGCAGCAACATGAATAAGGGACGTGCACCTGATACAGTATAAGACAATGGATAAACCATCAGCACCGAACAGACAATGACTGAAACAATGATCGCAATTAAAGGATCCCGATTGCTTTCAGCCCGTAATTTAGCGAGTGGCATGTGGCTGCTCCATCGCTAATGAATCAGAAAAAAGTACCACGACATGATGTCCACCGGCCAATTGTGCAGCTGGAATGACTTCAATCTGGGCAAATTCACCCGAATTATGCCGGTTGACTTTGGACACTGTGCCGACCAGATAGCCTGCAGGGAAATGTGCACCCAGACCTGAGCTATACACTTTTTCACCGACCTTGACATTGGCACTGGTCGGAACATATTCCATCTTCAAATGACCTAAATCACCTGTACCCGAGACAATGGCACGCATCCCGGTATGTTCCAAACGCACAGAGAGAGAATGTTCTTTATCAGATAGCAACATAATACGGCTACTATGCGAATTGACATTAATGATCTGCCCCATAATTCCTTTATCGTCCAGTACGGTTTGACCGACCTTGAGCTGACTGTTGGAACCACGGTTAATCACAATAATATGCCGTAGCGGATCGGCATCTGTACCGATGACTTCTGCAATTTCCATGCGCCCATCAATAATCAAAGGCGTATCCAGCAGACCTCTTAAACGGGTATTTTCGGCAGAAAGTTCAGATAATTTTTGCAAACGAACCTGAGCCTGTAACAACTCGGCTTGCATCGCGGTATTTTCGCGACGTAACTGGGCTTCAGACTTGGTTTGTTGATTGAGCCATTCTCGCGATAACACCGGATAACTTGCAAGGGCATAAATAGGATTATATGCCGCATACAAGACATCACGTGCGGGCTGAATCACATGCGGCATACGCCAGTTAAAAAACAGCACCACCAGACATGTAATCACCGCAATGATAAATGAGCGAAAAGATGGCGGTTGTCGAGAAAACAGTTGTGTTTGCACCGCCTGGTCCCTAACTTAACCTACAAATAACATGTCGTGATTTGGATTGTCGAAGAATTCCAGAACCTTGCCACCACCACGAGTCACGCAAGTCAACGGATCTTCAGCCACAACCACAGGCAAACCGGTTTCTTGCGCAAGAAGTTTGTCGAGGTTACGAAGTAGTGCGCCACCACCAGTCAGCACAATGCCACGTTCTGCAATGTCAGAAGACAGTTCAGGCGGGGTTTGTTCAAGTGCAGATTTAACCGCAGAGACAATATTTTGTAATGGGTCTGAAATCGCCTGGGTAATTTCGTCTGAAGTCACCGTGATGGCACGAGGAACACCTTCAGCCAGGTTACGGCCACGCACTTCAATTTCCAGCGGTTTCGCGCCTTCATCCGGAAGTGCCATACCCACTTCTTTTTTAATCACTTCGGCAGTGGTTTCACCAATCACACAACCATGTGCTTTACGCACGTAGTTAATGATCTGTTCATCAAAGACATCACCGCCAATACGTAGCGAGTCTGCATAAACACAGCCTTGCAATGAAATAATTGCGATTTCAGTGGTACCACCACCCACATCGACCACCATCGAACCACAGGCCTGTTCAACCGGCATACCGGCACCAATTGCAGCAGCCATTGGCTCTTCAATTAAGCGGACATCACGTGCTCCAGCATTGAATACCGCTTCACGAATGGCACGGCGCTCAACCAGCGTTGATTTGCACGGTACACACACCACCACACGCGGTGCAGGTGGGAATAGACGCTTTTCATGTACTTTACCAATAAACTGGTTCAACATGGTTTCGGTCACTTCGAAATCGGCAATCACCCCGTCTTTCATCGGGCGGATTGCAGAAATATTTGCAGGTGTACGACCGAGCATTTGTTTAGCATCAAGACCAACCGCGGCAACGATTTTCTGTGAACCGCTGTGACGGATGGCCACAACCGTCGGTTCATTTAATATAATGCCTCGTCCTGGTGCATAAATAAGTGTATTTGCTGTACCTAAATCAATGGCTAGATCGGGCGAAAACAAGCCAATTAGTCTTTTTAGAATCACGGAGACGTTCTCGATTAAACTTTATGTGGACGCAAGGTGGCAACTTTAACTAAATGTGATGATTTGGACAAGTCAATCGCTTATTATAACGCACGATATTTTGAATTTTTTTAATACTGATTAGGTAATATTATGTCTACATCGGATGCACAGCATTCTGCAGATTTAAATGCAAAAACAGTTTCAGCAATCGCACATCTGGCCCGATTGTCGCTAAATGATACGCAATCTGCTGAATATGCTCAAAGTCTAAATAAAATTTTAGGCATGATGGAAACCTTAAAAGGCATTGACACTGAAAATGTCGAGCCGCTTAAAAGTCCATTTGACCATCCACAGCCCTTACGTGAAGACGTGGTTTCTGAAGAAAATCATCGTGAAGAATATCAAGCTGTTGCACCGGCAACCCAAGATGGCTTGTACCTTGTTCCGCGTGTGATTGAATAATCTTTATTCAGTTAAATCATTTTATTAAATTAAACGTAAAGAAATATTTCTCATGACAGATTTACATCGCTTATCGATTCGTGAACTTTCCGAGGGTTTAGCTGGGGCTAAATTTTCGTCTCGCGAATTGACTGAACATTATTTAAAACGCATTGCAAAAATCGATGCCCAAGTACAATCTTATGTGACCGTAACCGCCGAGCAGGCATTGGCCCAAGCCGATGCTGCTGATGCTGCAATTAAAGCCGGCAATGCAACTTCCTTAACCGGTGTGCCAATTGCACATAAAGATATTTTCTGTACCCAAGGCATTAAGACCACAGCCGGTTCTAAAATGCTGGACAATTTTATCTCTCCTTACGACGCGACCGTTGTAGCGAAAGGTAAAGCTGCGGGCCTGGTGACTTTAGGTAAAGTGAACATGGACGAATTCGCCATGGGTTCAACTTCCGAGTCATCTTACTTTGGCGCGACCAAAAACCCTTGGGCACTGGATCACGTTCCGGGTGGTTCTTCAGGTGGTTCTGCTGCGGCTGTTGCTGCGGATCTGGCACCATTTTCAACCGGTACCGATACTGGTGGTTCGATCCGTCAGCCGGCTTCTTTCTGTGGTTTGACCGGTCTGAAACCAACTTATGGCCGTGTATCACGTTTCGGTATGATTGCCTATGCATCATCTCTGGATCAGGGTGGTCCAATAGCACGTTCGGCTGAAGACTGTGCCTACCTGATGAACGTGATGGCAGGTCATGACGCAAAAGATTCTACTTCTGTAAACAAAGATGTTGATGATTATGTGGCAAACCTGAACGGCACATCAGTGAAAGGTTTACGCATTGGTATTCCTAAACAGTACTTCAATGTTCAAGGTTTAGATGCAGACGTGAAAGCACGTGTTGAAGAGTCGCTTAAAAAGTTAGAAGAAATGGGGGCAACGTTGGTTGAGATTGACCTCAACATGACAGAAGCTTATGTTCCAACTTATTACCTGATTGCCCCTGCTGAAGCATCTTCAAACTTGTCACGTTTTGATGGCGTGCGTTATGGCTACCGCTGTGAAGATCCGAAAGACATTATGGACTTGTACAAACGCTCTCGTTCAGAAGGTTTTGGTAAAGAAGTTCAGCAACGTATCTTGATCGGTACTTATGCCCTGTCTGCCGGTTATTACGATGCCTACTATGTGAAAGCACAAAAAGTACGTCGTCTGATCCAGCAAGACTTCCTGAAAGCATTCGAATCTGTCGATGTGATTGCCGCGCCTTCTGCGCCAACCACTGCATACCGGATCGGTGCAAACTTAAGCCCAGTTGAAATGTATCTGGGTGACATCTACACCATCGCGGTGAACCTTGCAGGTCTTCCTGCGATTAACGCGCCTGTTGGTTTTGACAAAGACAACCTGCCAGTTGGCTTACAGCTGATTGGTAACTACTGGTCAGAATCGCAATTGTTGTCTGTGGTACACCAGTATCAACAAGCAACCGATTGGCATACAAAACGCGCTGCAATTGCTGAGGAGAATGCATAATGGCGAAGAACAATGCAAAACCTAAGTCAAACCTGATTGATGGTTGGGAAGTCGTTATTGGTATCGAGATTCACACTCAGTTGGCGACGAAATCTAAGATCTTCTCAGGTTCATCGACTGAGTTCGGTCAAGACCCAAATACGCAAGCAAGCCTTGTCGATTTAGCCATGCCGGGTGTTTTGCCAGTATTGAACAAAGAAGTGGTTGATCTTGCAATCCGCTTTGGTTTGGGTATCGATGCTTATATCGACCAGGCTTCTGTATTTGCACGTAAAAACTATTTCTACCCGGATTCTCCAAAAGGCTACCAGATTAGCCAGATGGACAACCCGATTGTGGGCTTGGGTCATATCGACATCCAGCTTGAAGATGGCACAGTTAAACGCATTGGCGTAACACGTGCGCATTTAGAGGAAGATGCAGGCAAATCGATTCATGACCAGTTTGAAGGCATGTCAGGCATCGACTTAAACCGTGCAGGTACGCCACTGCTTGAAATCGTATCTGAACCAGATATGCGTTCGGTTGAAGAAGCCATTGCCTACATCAAGGCGATTCATACGCTGGTTCGCTGGTTAGGCATCTCTGACGGTAACATGGCGGAAGGTTCATTCCGTGCAGACTGTAACGTGTCTTTACGCCGTCCGGGTCAACCGTTCGGTACACGTTGCGAGCTTAAAAACCTGAACTCATTCCGTTTCATTGAACAGGCGATTAATGTCGAAATTGAACGTCAAATGGAAATCCTGGAATGGGACGGCACCATTGACCAAGAAACGCGTCTGTTCGACCCTGTGAAGATGGAAACGCGTTCTATGCGTTCGAAAGAAGAAGCGAACGATTACCGCTACTTCCCTGACCCAGACTTGTTGCCTGTGATCATTGCAGATGAGCAAATCGAAGCGATTCGAGCGACTATGCCTGAGCTTCCTGCTGCACGTCGTGCGCGTTTTGTGGCTGACTTTGCTGTGACTGAGTACGATGCGCACGTTTTAACGCTGACTCGTGAAATGTCAGAGTTCTACGAAGACGTGGTGAAATTTGCTGGCGGTGCTGCTCAAGGTAAGATTGCTGCCAACTGGGTGATGGGTGAATTCTCAGGTGCTTTAAACAAAGCAGGCTTAGACTTGGCTGATTCTCCTGTATCTGCGGAAAAACTTGGCGGTATGATCGCGCGTATTGTGGACAACACGATTAACGGTAAGATCGCGAAGCAAGTATTCGGCTTTATGTGGGACGAAGGCAAATCTGCGGACGAGATTATTGCTGAAAAAGGCTTGAAACAGGAAACTGATACAGGTGCAATTGAAGCGATTATTAAGGAAGTCCTTGCTGCGAACGAGAAGATGGTTGAAGAGTATAAATCTGGTAAAGAGAAAGCTTTCAATGGTCTTGTTGGTCAAGTGATGAAAGCTGCAAAAGGGAAAGCCAACCCTGCGCAAGTGAATGAATTGATGAAGAAATTGATTGGTTGAATTATTCGCTAATGAATTGATTTCATATTATAAAAACCTCGCTTAATGCGGGGTTTTTTAATAAGAGAATATAATGGCTTTAAAAACAATCTTTAATGTTTCAGAAGAAAAAACGGCAAAATTAGCAGTCCTGATTGATGCAGATAATGCCTCTGCAAAAGATATCAAGAATATTCTAGATGAATTAACTAAATATGGTGAGGCAACAGTTAAGCGAATTTACGGAAACTTTACTAGCACACAGAATACTCAGTGGAAAAAAGTAATTAATGAACTAGCGATAAAACCTGTTCAACAATTTGAATATACGACAGGAAAAAATGCTACTGACGGTTTCATGATTATTGATGCTATGGATTTGTTATATAACCCTAGTTACGGATAAGCTAAATTTCTAACGACATGAATTTTTGGCTTATTCTTCTGACAGAGTTGATAAGCACATAAAGATGAAAATATGCCTGCTAGAAAACCGGAAATAGTCCGATGTTT
>NZ_VOYP01000063.1:0-11692 GCF_013420235.1 Acinetobacter sp. YH01022
TTGCTTGGTTAGAAAAATGCAGAAGGCTCTGGAAAAACTGTGAAAAGCACCTAAATACGAGCCTTCAGTTCATTAATTTAGCCTTTTTAAGGCTACTTTTGCATAGAAAATATTCTGGATAGGTTCTAAAACGTTGGGAGGCCTTAAGCCGCTATCTGGATGATGGCAATCTACCGATTGACAATAACTGGATTGAGAACCAAATGCGTCCCTGGGCGTTGGGGCGTAAGAACTGGCTGTTTGCTGGCTCGCTGCGCAGTGGTCAGCGAGCGGCGAATATCATGACTTTAATCCAGTCAGCAAAGCTGAATGGCTTGGATCCGTATGCCTATTTAAGTGATGTGCTGAAAAGGTTACCGACACATAAAGTGACCCAAATAGAAGAATTACTGCCACACCGGTGGCAACCCGACCAAAATTAAAAATAGGTATGGGGTTCAGCGGACGCTTACTGAGGATGACAGAAATTCTGATTTTGACTTTAATCGAGAAAGCTTTGCTTAGACAAAGCTTTCTGTACCATAGCTTAGTACTTAAGTAGATGATTGGACTGCTCCCATTATCCTAGATAAAGCAGAATCTGATCCTCCAGGTGTAATTTGGGTAGTCTGCCTTTAGCTAGAACATGCTTATGCAATTGCTCAACCATTAAATAAAACGTTGACCATGAGATGCTCATAATCGCTTAAGCTGTGTTTCAGAAAGCTGTTTTGAGCCGATGTATTTCATCTAAAAATTATGCATGAATGTTAAAAATTCTACGGTACAAATAATCAACAACAAATAGCTTAATTTTTGATTTATGAAAGAGATCTTTTATATATTACATATTCTAAAGCTTTATTTTATGGAAAATAAGGCGGTTAAAAAACCTTGCTGATTGGTTTAACTTCTGAAATCTATATTCATATTGCATTTTTTATTCCAAAATAACCTTTACCTGATTGAGAGACAACCGCCTATAACACTCTTAAAGGTATTATCTTTAGTGTAAAAGTTAAAAACTATAAAATTAAAAAGATACCCTCTTCATCTGAACGCTAGCTTTAAATCTCATACATTGACAAGACAATGGATAATATAAAAATAATGGATCATGGATTTTTAATTTAGTAAATAAAATTAATGTATAAGATGTGAAAGGCTAAAAGCTTGCTATAGTGTGCTAAATTTAGCTTTTTATATAGACTAATGTTAAATAATACTTATATTTTGTTTGGGGCAGTTTTAGGTTTAACGATTGCAAATGCGGCAGGAGCTGCAACTATAAGCATGAAGAATGATCGGTTGGGCTATTTAATACAACAGGTAGATTATCAGCATATAAATGACTCTCTTGAAAAATCTGAAAATCGGTTACTGGGACGTGCAAGCTGGGATATTCAATGCTGGGTAAAGAGTAGTGAAAATACTAAAATTTGCACAATGCGTAAAAACCATATTACGGTAATGCGTATGAACGATTCTTACAACTTAAGTGTTGGCATAAACCATGCAAAAAATTCTATTACACTACTTAAAGTAGATAATAATAGTGTTTTGCAGGCGCGTGAGGGTTTATACCGTGACGCTCAAGCCATTATAGATCAGTTCAAGCGTGGCTTTGAGGTAAAAACCGAGTTTAATGTATCTCATAATGCTAAACCGGTTGTGAATGAAGTTTCATTAATTGGTTTTTCTGACGCATTTAATGATATGCAGCAGCAGTATAGTAAGCTGAATCATTTAGATTTACAGCGCAGGCTTTAATAAAACTAATAGCCTGTTGTCTTTGAATAAAAGGCACAGGCTAAGCAATACCGTTCTTGTGATTTAATGCTAAATCCAATCAAAAGACAAACCAGGCCAAAATCAAACTTGGTCCGAGGTGATTCAGTATTCTCAAATCAGATCTCAGATATATGCAGGTATGGCGCTATTCAACAGGCTGAATGATGTAAACTTTTCACAGCAAGTTGCAGTTTAAATCTGAATAGTGGAGGGATAAACCCAATCCAAAATCCTGGTTTAAAAAGCCGTATCGGAAGCATGATAAAAAAATCTCGGATATGGTGTAGAAATGCTTGTTCAATCTGAGAAAATTGTGAATACTCATGCCCGCAAATTCATGCTGCAAGATTATCTTTTGGGGTTGGACAACTACTGTGAAAACGTATTCATTTTCTCATTTACAAAAAGCATTGCTGGCTGCGGGTTCATTTTCATGTCTAGGCTTAAGCTTAAGCCCGGTATGGGTACATGCTGCAAATGAGAATGAGATCTCGCAACTGGAAAAGCTCACAGTGACTGCACAAACGGCCTATGACCAATCCGAGGTGAATTTATACGGTTTTAGCCAGCAAAATCTGGCTAAAATTCCGGCATCGCTCAGCACAATCACAGCCGAGCAGATCGCGGATCAGCACGCCAAAACCCTGACGGATGTAGTTAAAAATGACGCTGCAGTAGGGGATGGCTATGCACCGATTGGCTATTATCCGAACTTTGTCATGCGCGGTTTTGCCTTAAATCTGGGATCCAGCTATTTACTCAATGGTCACTTGCTGCGCGGTGAGCAAAATGTGGCGCTTGAAAACAAAGAACAGGTCGAAATTTTAAAAGGCATCAGTGCGCTTCAAAGTGGCATGGCAACCCCGGGTGGTGTAGTGAACTATGTGACCAAACGCCCCCAAGACATTCACTCACTTACTGTTGAAGGCGACAGTCATGGTGGTAACCGCGTGGCAACGGACTTGGGCGGTTTCCTTGGAGCAGATCAACAGTTTGGTTATCGAGTCAATTTGGCGCATGAAGAGATTCATCCTTATGTTGAACATGCCGATGGCAAGCGTGTGTTTGGTGCTTTGGCTTTAGACTGGAAAATCTCTGATCGTTCAAAACTGGAATTTAATATCGAATCACAGCGCCAACGTCAGCGCTCCGTACCCGGCTATCAGTTGCTGGATGGTAAAACAGTACCCACGGGTGTTGAATGGGATCGCTTGCTAGGCTATCAAAGCTGGAGCCAACCGGTCACCAATGAAAGTTTAAATACCGGCTTAAAATATATTCACCAGATCAATGATAACTGGACAGCCAATCTGGCCGTTTCTCAAAGCCGTGTGGTGGTGGATGATTATTCAGCATTCCCGTGGGGTTGCTCTTATAGTAGCATTTGTCAATATTCAGGTTTAGGCAATAGCTTTGACCAAAATGGCAACTATGACATTTATGATTTCCGTAGTCCGAATGACAGCTATCTGACCAATCAGTTTAAAGCTGGATTAAATGGTCAATTCAACACTGGAGCATGGCAACATATGCTTAGCCTGGAACTGTCACAAACCTATAAACGGCATGCACAATATGATGCTACTAATAGTATGGTTTGGGTAGGTACAGGAAATATTTATAGTGATCCTATCATCGTACCCCCTAATGACAGAACTCTAGGCAATCATTACAAATCACTGGATAGTCAGCACACGGCCTTGAACTTACTCGACCAGATTGATTTCAATCAGGCGTGGTCCGTTTTGCTGGGTGGCAAACTCTTGCATGTCAATGAAAGTGCTTATAATGCGAATGGCAACAACATCCGCGATACCGATTTGACTCGCTTCCTGCCGCAGCTGGCCTTGATGTATCAGCCTGGGGAAAACACCCATCTGTATGCGTCTTATGCCAAAGGTTTGAGTGATGGTGGACAGGCACCTTGGTATGCTCTGGGTAATCCTGATAAAGGTATCGAAGGTAATGCTGGCGTAACTTTAGCGCCAGTACATTCCACCCAGTATGAATTGGGGATTAAGCAGCAGTGGAAAAAGTTACTCTTTACCGCTGCAGTGTTTGATTTAACTCAAGACAACCAATATACCAACTCAGACAATTATTATGTGAATGAGGGTGAGCAGCATAATCTGGGGCTGGAACTGGGTCTACAAGGGCGCGTAGGTCAGAATCTAGATCTGAACTCGACTTTGGCACTTACCCGTTCACGTCTCACAGAAATACAAACAGCTGAATACCAGGGTCATCAAACTCAAAATGTACCCACTGTCCGCTTCGTCAGCCATCTGTCTTATCAAGTGCCGCAAGTAGAGGGATGGCGTTTATTGGCCGGTATGCAGTACAGCAGCAGTAAATATGCCAACAAAACAGGCACCGTAAAAGTACCTGCTTATACCGTATTTGATGCAGGTACAAGCTATAACTTCCGGGCTTATGGTTATGACAATATGCTGCGCTTCAACATAGATAACCTGTTCAATAAGAAATACTGGCGAGATGCGGGTAGTTTCTTCGGTGATGACTATTTGTTCCTTGGGGCACCACGTACCGCACAACTGTCATGGACTGTAAATTTCTAATTCGATCTTAGATTTTGCTATAGAAAACTGTCTGAGTGTTTCATAGGACCATTGCTCAGCGAGCCCATGCGCTGCCAATATGACCTTTAATCCAGTCAGCGGAACTGTGCTGATTGGATCCATAGCCGATTTGAGTGATGTATTGAAAAGAGTGCTGACACAGAAAATCAGCCAGATTGAAAAATTGTTGTCGCATACGTGGAAGCCTTTCTGACTCCAGCAGGTTTTACCACAGGCTGACTCAAGGGTGATAAAAAGGTGCAACACTGACGGTGTCGGGTATACGCTTGCAATCAAAGACATATTATATAGTAAGCAACGTTTATGCCCATCAACATTGTATGTTTTGGCAGGACATTCTTGAGAGGCTGTAGTTTCAAGAACAAGAGGGCTGAATAAAACCATCACTCAGACATTCTGCCATTTTGGTGTTTTCACTGATCATTATTAAGAATCTACCTGTAGATTGGAATCTAAGAGATACTTTTATTCAAGACAAGAGCATTAACCCAGACTTCGCTATATTTTGATAGCCCTGACAGTTTTTATAGTAATCATCAGCAACAGTTCAGTCATATTTGAAGTCTCTTTTTAAAGTCTAACAGGCCCTCTATTTTTCTGCAAAAAAGGCTTTTTCTTCTACATCTATGGTGTTATCTTGTTGAAAATGATTTAAAAGTTTCGTTAATTTTCACTTAATAACAGCATGTACATCTACCATATATAGGAACAGGGGATTTTTATGAAATTAAAACAGATATTACTGGCGGGAATCGCTGCCGGAGCAGCAAATATGGCGATGGCCACTACAGGTACCATTACTTTTAATGGTGAAATTGTGACTGATACTTGTGCAGTTTCTGTTGATGGTGCTAGTTCAACAATAGTCACCTTGCCAACAGTACAGACTTCGAGCTTAAATGCAAGTGGACTATCAACGGGCACGACGAACTTTAGTCTTTATGTTAAAAATTGTGGTGATGCTGTAGATGCGCGTGGTATTACTTTAACCTTTACTGATCCAAATGGTTTTGATACTACAAATAAGAATCTTTTAAAAAATTTCGCAACGGGTACGCCCGCAACTAACGTTGGTATTGAATTGGCTACAGGTTCAGACTTTGCAGCAGCTATTGTATTTGCTGGTGCACCTTATACGACCCCCACGCATTTAACATCAAGTGGTGCAGTTACACTTCCATTCTCTGCACGCTATACCGCTACTGGAGTTGCTACTGCTGGAGCAGTTTCATCTACTATGGATTGGACTATTACCTATAAATAATGTGTGTGGCCTCTTGTTAAATTGTTTAAGATTTAACAAGAGGCTAATTAATGATCAAAAAGATGTGTGTGTCTCAAAATGAGAATAGATATGTTCAGATTTTTTAAGCGCTCTGTTTTATCATTGGGACTTATAATTACTACCTTCTTAGCAAATTCCAGTGTGGTCATGACGAATAACCGAGTGATTTTTCATGCTGAAAACAAAGATAAAACTTTGCAATTCAATAATAAAGGCAGTACCGCCTATCTTGTACAGGTCTGGGTCGATCAAGGTAATGATAAATCCACTCCTGATATAGCAGATGCGCCATTTATAGTGACTCCACAAATATTTCGTATCAATCCGAATGTCGGACAAACTGCACGTTTGCTATATACGGGGGATAATCAGCAACCTAGGGATCGCGAATCTATCTTCTATTTAAATTTTCACCAAATTCCTGCACTCAATCAAAGTACCGCTGATCAAAATAAATTGGTAATGACCTTACATAGTCGTTTAAAAGTTTTTTATCGCCCAAAAACCATTCTTGGCAATGTTGAAGAAATGCCTAAAAAATGGACTTTCGTCCTGCAGAACAATGCAAAAGATAGCACGATCACAGTTAATAATCCGACTGGTTATTATGCCAACCTGACCACTGCGACTTTGAGGACAAAACAGAAAAGCTACCACATTGCCCCAAATTCTGTTGATATGATTGCGCCATATAGCAGTGCAAGCTGGCCAATCGCTGAAAAAGTAAAGCTTGATCAAAACAGCATACTGAACGTGACTTATGTGAATGATTATGGTGCCATAGCTAAACAGGACATTCCTGTACAACAGCCTTAGTATTGTGTAGGGATAAAACATGGAGAGAACCATCCCCTTATTCTTACCGTCGTGTTTATCCCTGATGATTCATTTTATCTGCTTACAGCAAGCATTGGCTGTTAGCACCAATAGTAGCTCACTGACACAGCCGGATAGCAAGCAGACGACAAAAGAGATCTATACTTTTGATCCGCATTTATTTCAAGGCAGCGGCTTAAGTGCTGCAATGATTGAACGTTTTAATCAGGCAGACCGGATTGAAGCCGGGGTCTATAAAGTTGATATTTACGTCAATGATCGTTTTTTAGAAAGGCGTAGCATTCAGTTTATTGACAATCAGGCAGCCGCACAGGGCGTGGATGCCTGTTTATCTACCGAGCTGCTAGAACAAGCCGGTATTTGGGGAGATGAAGCATACCGTAAACAGCAAGCTAGTATCCCTAAACTTCCCTCATGTTTAACCATCACCCAGGTTGCAACAGGCAGTAGCAGCCATTTTGATTTTTCCTTGTTACGTCTGAACCTGATGGTGCCGCAACGTTTCATGAAAAATTTGCCACGAGGCTATGTCAATCCAGCCGATCTGGATAGTGGCAGCAGCATTGGCTTTGTCAATTATATGGGCAACTATTATTATTCTCAGAGCCGTTTAAGTCATCAGGACAATAATGAATCTGCCTTTATGGGGTTTAACGGTGGGATCAATCTGGGCAAATGGCAATATCGGCAGCAGTCCAATCTGTCCATGAATAATGAGCATGACACGACCTGGCGTCATCTTCGCAGTTATGTACAACGCCCAGTGGATAAGTTGAAGTCCCAACTGCTCCTGGGACAGCAGTATAGCTCAGGACGTTTTTTGTCCGGATTGGCTTTTCAGGGACTGAGTCTGCAAACAGATGAACGAATGCGGCCAGATTCGATGCGCGGTTATGCTCCGGTAATCCGTGGTATCGCCCAGAGCAATGCCAAAGTGTCGATTGAACAGAATGGCATCGAGATCTATCAAATTACGGTGGCTCCTGGCCCCTTTGAAATTAATGATCTCTATCCAACCAATTATGATGGCAATCTGACTGTGATTGTCACTGAAGCCGATGGTTCAAAGCATTCCACTAAAGTTCCCTATGCTGCGGTTCCGACCTCTCTACGTGCCGGATTGTCGAATTATAGTCTGGCACTGGGCTGGACCGATCTGGATCAAACCCACGATGCTTTTTTTTCTGATATCAATTATGAATATGGGGTCAGCAATAGTATTACCATGAATGGCGGTATACGTTTTGCAGATGCTTATCAGGCCCTGGCTGTCGGCGGCGTTTATGGCAGTTTCCTGGGCGCTTTGGGTGCCAATTTGACGTACTCGCGAGCCGAGTTACCAAGTATGGATGGACAGGAATCCACCGATGGCTGGATGACCAATCTGACGTACAGTAAGACTCTGCAACCTACCAAGACCACGATTACCCTGGCAGGCTATCGTTATTCGACCAGTGGCTATCGTGAATTCAGTGATATTTTAAGATCCCGCTATGCCTGGGAGCAAGGCAATCCGTGGAGTCCCTATAACAACTTACAGCGTTCGCGTTTTCAGATTAATCTGAGTCAGCCCTTGGGAAGTTATGGTTCATTCTATTTATCTGGTTCTACCCAAGACTATCGGGATGGACGCCAACGCGATACATCGCTGCAAGCCGGCTATCAAAAATCTTTTGGTATTCTGAGTGTCAATCTGAATTATACCCGTCAAAAACTCCATAGCCTTCAAGGTGGTTCGGTCAAGCAAGAGCGTTTTGACAACTTTGGTGGCCTGAGCCTGTCTTTCCCGCTTGGTTCCAACCGCGGCAGGCTGACGCCGAACCTGAATGCAAACTATAATCGCAGCAATGACAGTGATAACTATCAAGTTGGCATTAGCGGTGCCTTAGATGAAGACTATAGCTTGAGCTATAACCTGGGCATGAATGGCAGCGGACAGTCGAATGATCAAAATTATAATGTGGGTTTGTACAAACGGCTGTCGAAAATGTCGCTGGGCCTGAATAGTGCCTATAATCAGCAATATTGGCAAAGTTCTCTCAATGCCAGTGGTGCCCTGGCCATTCACTCTGGTGGAATTACATTGGGTTCTTATCTTGGAGATACCTTTGCACTGGTTGAAGCCAAAGGTGCCAAAGGTGCAAAAATTGTCAGTTCACCAACCAACAGGATTGATCGTTTTGGTTATGCCTTAGTCCCGAGTATTAGTCCTTATCGTTACAATACCATTGCCCTCGACCCGCAAGGGGTGTCCGGCAATATCGAATTGGAAGGTGGTGAACAGCGTATTGCACCCTATGCTGGCGCTGCGGTGAAAGTGAACTTTAAAACCCGTTATGGCTATAGTGTGCTGATACAAAGTAGGTTAACTGAAGGGCAAAATATTCCGATGGGGGCAGATGTCCGTAATGAAGCTGGTGAAGTGATTGGCATGGTCGGACAGGCTGGGCAGGCTTATGTACGCGTTGAACAGCCACAAGGTACACTGACTTTCGATTGGGGAAATGAGGCTGGACAACGTTGCACACTGCCTTACCATATTGACCGTCAGCAACTGCAGCAACCACTGATTAAATTACAACTACAATGCACTGTAGAGAATGAATAATATGAATGATAAATTTTATATTTTGCTCAAACTTGTTTTTGTAATGCTATTAATGGGCATCACTATTACTGCACAGGCAGAGTGTTTTTTTGTTGACTATCTTACTGGTAAGACGACAACTACAGATAATAATAAGACTACTAGTACGAATGATAATGCTGCAGCAAAAATTCCAATAGGAAATTTGCACCTTTACAATGATACGATTCAACCGGTAGGAACTAAGCTTGCAGAGATATCTGTTGCTGCAACAGAATATAAAATTAAAAATGTAGGTTCTGACACGATTTTATGGCGTTGTGATCAAGCCAGTGATGTTACTTATATTAAGTTCCTTGTGGCTACCAATGGTGATGATCGAGTTGGGGGACATAATGTCGTTGATCCTGATGATGTTGGCGGTACATCAAATGTTTATTATACATGGTTTAAAGGAGTTGGCATTCGTCAGAAAATGGGGAATGTTACCTTAACAAGAACGTGGCAAAGTATCTCCGTGATCCCTGATGGAGGTGATGTAAATTTAAAGGAAGAGGATGTCCAAAATGCAACTCAATGTCCCCAAAATTGGTACTGTATTCGTTTAAGACATATCCCTACTCTGCAAGTCGAATTTTTTAAAGTAGCTGGTACTCCCCCTGCATTATTAAACCCTTCTTTTTACTGTGATTCTGTTACTGAAGGTGGCACGCTTGGTATGGGGGAGTCAGGAAATTATAAATGTGGTCAACCCTCAGCATATATTCAGTTAGCAGATGACCAACTTACAGGAACAACTGATAATCCTGTACAGTTTATCCATGATTTTGCAGGTGAAGATTCTTCAAGCCATTTTGACTTTTTTGGTCCTGAGAATGGTTTTGGTTATACCTTATATAATGCAGCCTACCTTGTCCCTGCTGCAAATACCTGCTGGGCGACCGCAGCTAATACTCAGACTGTTACTCTACCTACGACCTCGACGACTCATCTGGATACAGGTGGAGAAGTATTTGCAGATTTTCAAATCCAGATTGCATGTACGGGAAATGTGACTGCTGGCCTGAATACTGGTCAATTCGCTGTCGGGATTCAGGCTTCTCAAGCCAGCTATACTCAGGCAAAAACTTTAGGATTGGTCAATACCAATCAGGGAGTGACTGCATTGGTCTCGGATGACTATTCTACCAATGCAGCTCGAGCAAAAAATGTCGGGATTTTCCTCTACAAAGATAGTGGCAGTACACTGATGAACTTTGTCGGACAGCCGGGATATACAGGTAGTGGCTTTCCTAATACCACCAATACTGGTGGAGGGATTAGCATACATTATGCTTGTGATTGGAAAAATCCGAGTATTCCCGGAACAGGTGGTAGCACGAATGTGTGCTATTTAGGGAATGCGATTAATTACCCAAATGGCAACGATGCAGGATGGTATGCATTTTCAGAGCTTACGCAATCTTCTGGAGACAAGATCACCAATATTCCATTACGAGCAGTGCTAAAAAAACTCCCTTCTGCTGGAGCAGTGACGGCGGGCTCCGTACTTGCAACTGCCCATGTGCTGGTAAAAATGCAATGAAGTCAATTCTACGCTTATGTTATATAAGCTTATTCGCTCACAGTATTGTTGCACATGCAGGTATTGTGCCTGCTTCTAGCCGGGTGATTTATACAGAACAGAGTAAAGAACAATCCTTGCTCCTGGCCAATGGCAATGACTATCCGCTTGTGGTGCAAACATGGGTAGATGATGGTGCGGGTAATTTGGATCTCGCGAAAGCCCCATTTGTAGTATTGCCGGCAATATTTAAGATGAACCCTAAGGGCATACAGGCAATACGCATTGTGCAGAATGGCGATGCCATGCCTGCCGATCGTGAATCAGTCTATTGGCTCAATCTTTATGAAATTGCGGGGAAGACCCCTGAACAAAATCAGCCAGTCAGCAAAAATCAGGCGCGTTTAGATCTTGCCATGAATACCCAGCTGAAAATTTTTTATCGCCCAGCCAACTTGGCCAAAATGAATATTGAACAAATTGCTGCACAGTTACGCTTTTCCTTACAACAATCTGCAGGGCAGTGGTTTTTAGTTTGTCATAACCCTACACCCTACCATATTTCATTTACCGGACTAAAAGTGATCCAGGGTCAGCAATCTAGAATTGTTGCAAAACAGATGGATATGATGACCCCTGCACAAGCGAATCGTATCTATCCCTTAGAGCAGGCTCCGCAGTCTACCGAATTTGATCGCATTGAATTCACACTTTTGGATGATCAGGGAACCATGCACAATGGTCTATTTGATCCGAAAATGAATCACACGCAGCTAAAATAAAATTGTTTAGCAACAATCAAGGGCTGTTTGCTGAAAATCTACTAATTATTTATATAAAACAATTATTTATGTAAAAATTAATAGCATAGGGAAAGTTGCAGAGCTGCGAAAGTTGTTTTAATGATTATTGTTGTTCCACGGTAAGCGTCCGCTGAACACACCTTCTGAATTCATCCTATAAGCCTTAATTTAGTCCCCACTTAGAAACAAGTGGGGACTTAAATTTATGACTACAAATAATCAGACATCCATCGCATCTCTTGCGAA
>NZ_VOYP01000064.1:0-11460 GCF_013420235.1 Acinetobacter sp. YH01022
GAGATCAAGGTGGCTGGTTGGTTCATCCGCTAGAATGCCATGTACTTGTTGGGAAAATGCGGCAGCAATTTTTGCACGAGTTTCCTCTCCGCCACTCATTGTGTCGTTTTGTACATTGGAAACACCAAGGCGAGATAACATTGCCCGGTCTTCGACCGTTTCTATTTCGATTCCGCCCAGTTGGCTGATATGTGCAAAATCACCAAAACGCTGTAATGTCGCTTCGGCTAAAACAATTTCGCCATTAAGTACTTTGAGTAAACTACTCTTTCCTGCTCCGTTATCACCCACAAGACCAATACGGTCATAAGAGTGAATTTCCAATTCATCAATATCCAAAACATCACGCCCAGCATAATCCAAGCGTATGTTTCTCGCTTTAATAATTAAACTCATTTTTATTTACTCCTGTTTAGCTCTTGAAATTTTTTATGCAGCAAACAGGATTTAGGTGAAAACAAAAGCTAGCATCACAGTGTCCTCCCAAAAAAAAAGCTATTCATCCACAGGGTGGACAAATAGCTAGTCAATTAAGTTATAACTGGAAACTATGCACTAAAAGCATACTTATAAATTAAGCATACTTTTACTTTATATATCCGCATATATTCTTAAAGACACAACAAAAGCCCACCATTATAAAATAGTGTCACTATGCAAATAGTTGTGTCTTAACGAATGCGGATAGAATGCATAAACTTACCTAAAAAATAAAATTCAGTTTTATGATAACTTTACTGTTAAAAGAAGTCTAGACAACCTTGTTTTATGCTTGGATATAAGGCTTATTTTAAAATAATAGTAGTGAAGATTTTCTAAAATTAACATAATACACCTTATACGAAATAAAAATGGGAGCCTTAAGCTCCCATTTTTTAAGTAATTTTTTCAAATAAGGCTTGGGTGAGCATCTAAAATTCGAATCAATGTAGCTGCTGGTCCAGTTGGATAGCGTCGTCCCTGTTCCCAATTTTGCAGGGTACGGGGGCTAATATGTAGACGTGCAGCAAATTCATTTTGGCTCAAGCCAGTTTTTTCACGTACTTCTTTAATATCAGGCAATTCGAGTTCTGTAACTCGGCTTGCTTTAACTTCTTTACGTTTGATAGCTCCAGCTTCTTTGATTGAAGCAACCAAGTCATCAAATAAGTTGTTATCCATGAAATTGCTCCTTCACGAGTTGGTGCAGAATGGCGGTTTCCTTATCTGTTAAATTATCTTTTACTGATTTTGGATAAGCCACTAAGAAAAAGATCTGATCATCCTCGGTGACCCAATAATAAATCACCCGTATCCCACCACTTTTCCCTTTGTTACCTTGAGCACAACGTACTTTGCGAATACCACCGCCATTCTTGATTAGGTCACCTCTATCAGGCTGTACCAAAAGATCTTGCTGAAGTTGACGATATTCCTCATCAGATACAAGGTCTTTAATTTGCTTGGTAAAGATGCTGGTTTCAATAAATAACATGGACTCTTTATACGTCAATGGCGTATTTGAATTTTAGCAGTTTCCATAACAAAAAACGAGAGCTGGTAGATCTCGTTTCGCATAACAGCCATTATGTTAAATTGTAGTAAGAACTTTAATGCGATAGAGCAGAATGTATATGCAAAATAAGCTTGATAACATTATTCAAGAATTAAAAGAACTATCTGGGAATAGTCGTCTAAACATAGAACTACCTGATGATATTTTCATATCTGCTTATGAACGAAAAATAGGTTTTATTTTTCCAAAAGATTATAAAAAAGTTTTGAAAGAGATTAGCAATATCTTTTATGGAACAATTGAATTAGCGTCTCTTACAGATGAGAAAGAATGCTATCGAGGGCTATCTCAGATATTAAATGATGCTAGGGAGCAAGGTCTGCCAGAAGATTGGCTACCTATTTGTGAAGATAATGGTAGTTATTATTGCCTATCTCCTAATCATAAAATTAGATATTGGACAGCAGATGGATATAGCGATGAGCAGTGGGAAGATTTAGCAGATTGGATCAAGCAAGTTTGGATAGATGGAAATTAAGAATTTCTAAAATTAACATAATACAGCTTATACGCAATGCTTTTTAAATTTTGTTATAATTCAATGTGTTAATTTCAGTTTTATAGCCCATTCGCCCTCGAATGGGCTTTTTTTATGATTTTTCACGTTCCACGCTTATTATTTGATCAATGTTTCACGACTTTGTTCATATCAGGTAAACAATCGTGGTTAATCATAGGGTCTAAAAAAACGGCTCCAAAAGCCTCTTTTTTCAGGTTCAGGTTCAATATGCTCTGGTACTGGAATTCGCTTCTTAGGCTCTTGGATCTCAGTCTGAATCTCAGCTTCTTCTTTTGATTCAACAGTCTCTTGGGGGGGGGCAACTGGTGTTGGATCTTCTACCTTTGGAGGTTTTGGGGCTTCCAGTAGGCGTTGCATTGCTTCGATTTGTTCTTGGTAGAAGTTTTCTCTCTCTAAAGACTGATTTTCTCGCAAAATTGATTGGTTTAATTGACGTTCAAGCATGTCAACTTGACGTTTTAGCATGTCAATTTCTGTTAAGTTTTGACTGTCAGTTGATTTACTTTGATTGACAGTTACATTTTTGTTTTGTGGTTCTCCAAAGACTCTAAGTGCCTCTGCAAAGTCAATCAAACCATCTGAGCTTTTAGATAAATTTCCTTTATTAATATGAGCATATATAGCTTGTCGTGAATATCCATATAGCTTTGCAAGTTCCGATACTGATAGCTTTTTCATAGTTGTAAAGTTGTTATCAAGTCATGTTAATAATTGACTATTCAATTGACAGTGTCAATTAACTTAATGACTTGAATCCTAACTGCTTTAAGTAAGGCATATATTCTCTTACTTTTGCAGGGTCTATTAGCTGATTAGCAATCCGTTTAGCAAAATCCTCATAACTCTCACCAACTTCACTATATTGGTTCGCAAAAGCTGAGTCATAGGCAAGTTTGTTTGAGAACAAATCAATTTGGCTAACTGTAAGAGGCTTTTCTTTTTTCTTTTCTTTAGAAGGCTTCGTAGTTTCTTTTTTTCCAATTACGAATCTAAAACCTGTAATTTTTTTGCCATCTTTAAGGTTGGAGAAAGATACTTGTAGTTCAGTAGATTTATTAATTTCTGATACCGCTGGTACGATAACTCTTTTTTTTAAATTCCAAAGCAAGGAATACTTATTTTGTAACTCGAATATATTTCTGAACTCTTCTTCTTTGAAATCTCTGTGTCCTATATTTTCGTATTGTTTTAATAATTGATAAAGCTGGATGGAGTGGGATCCTCTTAGCTGTAAAACTTCTTTAATTGTAAACTTTGTGTATGGATGATTGTTATTAAATATAGACAACATAAACAGGACTTCATTTGTGAAGTAAAAGCTTATTTTTCCATCTGCATATTCAATACGAATTACCCAGTGAACCGACACGCGATTACCTTTTGTATTTATGTAAGAAAAGTATCTTCCACGAAGATCATCAGCAGCTCTTTTTAATTGAGAGTAGGCACTGCCTAGTTCGATATCACATGCTTCAGCAAAGTCTTTAGCAGTAATAGTAAATTTACTAGATTCACTCATTGGATTAAGACGAACTATAGGGCTAGCTAAAATAAAGATCCTTTTTTCATCTACGGACATGCTATTCCACGCTTCGATCATCCTATTCTGCATGACTGTATATTCTGCTGGATATTGAGCTACAGGCTTTTGAATAGGGTATTCATGATCATCAACTACTATAGTATCTAATTGAGAATCCATATTTTTTTAATTCATACATATTTGATAATGTATGAATATATGAGCTAACAATAGTAAAGTCAAACCTAGAAAAATGTATGATTATTCTTTTGTACAGTGTTTTTTTAATTTTTTGATCTTTATCAAAGTATAAAAAATTATCCATCTATAAATTTGGAGTATAAAAAATAGTCTGATTTATAAATTATAAGTATAAGAATCAATCAAAACAAATAGTGAAAGAACTAAAATTAGCTAAAAATATAGAGATTATTTATATCTAGGTAAATGTATGAAGATCTAGGTAAATGTATGAAGTTTCCTAGGTAAATGTATGGAGTTTCCTAGGTAAATGTATGGAGTTTCCTAGGTAAATGTATGAATTAAATATCTATAATCCTTTCTATATGAGCATTACAGACGTTCTAAAAGTATTTAAAAGTTAAAAATATTAAAAAATATATACACCTTTAAAAATTGCCCTTGGTTTTCGCTACGCTCAAACTCTATTGAATCTCGCTTCGCTCGATTCGAGGGGCAATTTTTTGGTTAATATTTTCGTGAGTTTTAGAAAAAGCAAAAGCAACTCGGAATTCGCTTCGCTCATCATTTTTTTATGCTCGCTTCGCTCGACCTAGAAGCAAATTGAATCTGTTCGCACCCTTCGGGATGCTCTGTACCTCAGTCTTAGCAGCAAAGGGGAGCCTGTAATCAGAGAAAAAGCATGGCGAAAATTTTAATTGTGTCTGTTCGCTCGTAGACACTCGCTCTGTAAAGCCTGAATAAATCCAGATAATTTAAAACCCCGGACCACCGTAATCATAATCATCAGATTTTGGCTTTGGCTGTTCAGATTGAACCAGTTTAGAGGGCTTATTCTGCGTGGGTAATGGATTCTTTGGTGGGGAATACACGTCAAACTCAAAGCATGGCGTTGAGTTATGCTCTGAATCCCTCAATTTTCGATTCATGTTATGAATGTTCCAGCCTTCTTGTTGCAATATAGGCTCTTGGGTTTTGATAATTTCACTAAAATCTTTTTTCAGTTTTTCCTTATTTTTCTGATTCTTCACTAAATAATTCAGGTAATACATCACTTCCAATGATGAAAATGGATGGTTTTCAGCACTATAAAAATATTCATGTTGTTGATCTAATTGCTTTTGGCGTTCTTCGAGTTCTCGTTCTTTTTGATTGTGCTGTCTGATTTTCTGGATTTCAGCCAGGTATTCCAACGTTTCATTCTGTTTTCCTACACCGAGTTTGGGTTCGGGGATATACATCGTGCCGTGAAGTTCATTGTACTTTTCATAGCTGTCAGCAGAAACTTGGTTTTTGATGCTGATCTCTTGGCCGTCAATCTGGTAGGTCACAGTAGGGCAGTGCTCGGCCAAAGCATCATTGAGGTGGTTTTCCCATTGTTTCCGGATATAGATCAGGAAAGCTGAATAATCATCATGACCATTTTGGAGTTGGATTTTCTTGGCACCGCCTTTGCTTGGATCTTTGGGGTTATAGCGTTTGAAATATTGTTCGGCTGTCCGTTCAATACCGTCATCGGCTTTTAGCGAGAACATGATGTGACAATGAGGCTGATCTTCGCCACTGAGGCGCGATTTAACGTTGTGTATGGCGTATGAATGCGGATATTGCTGTGGAACTATATGTTTGTCTAAAAACGTCTCTATGAGCGTTTTACGCTGTTCTGGCGTGAATTCGTTGGGGAGGGCAATTTCATACTCCATGTAGACTTTGGCATTTTCTCGTTCAAACGTATCAGCGGCTTGCCAAAACTCAATGGGATCTTTCACCCAGGACGGCATGCATTTGCCTGGTTCAACGTATTCTAAAATTTCGTTACTTTTCTTGCGGACGTTTTCGTATTGCATTAATCGGGCAATGTAGAGGTAATGCTGTATTGCGTAGCCTTTCCCCTTGCTTTTGACGCTGAAATGATAAGTTGCCACGTTCACCTCTAATAGTTTTGGATTGGTTTTTATGCAGTGAAACGGAATGAAAACCGCCCGGATTTGGAATGCCTGGATGGCTGAAAAATCCGGTTGAAGGGGGTCAAGGGGGAAGCGCCCCATTGCGTACTAGTTTCTCCGATCAGGAGAAACTGTCAAGTGCGAATTATTTAAATTAAAAATAAAAATTCTTTTCAAGAAATTTTATTTTTAATTTAAATAATTATTTTCAGACTGCCCGATTTAAATATGGTAAAACCATATTTAAATCGGTAGCAGTTCTGAAAATTTAGCGGCAGATGATATGACCCAGGAAAAAGCAAAGAAAAGAGGCAGACCAGCTCAGTTACTTCAGGTAGCGGAATTACATGCTTTCGTGGAGTTTTTATTAGAAAAAGATCCTCGTTCTAAATTAGAAAATCAAGTTGTCGATGCACTACAGGCTGAAGATTTCGACTTTGAAATGTTGTCTGAAGCTCAACAGATCTTAGTGAAAGAGGCCTTAAAACCTTATCGTGAGCACATGAAGTTAAAGCTATTGTTTGATGAGTTGTCTGAAAATCCAAAACGTACAGACTATGAAGAAAAGTTTGTGCAGTTGTATCAGGGATATCAGAACAATGAACTAGATCCAACAAAGACAAATATTTTGAAAACGATGTGTACTCGTTATCTAAAGTTTAAAGCACAAAAATTGGAGTATAAGGATTTAGAACTGTACTTAAGCCAGATTCAAAAAAAAGAAATCAATAAAAAAAGAACAGCAGCAGATCATCGAAAATATCAGTTAGGTGGCGCTGTCATTGCTGCTTATAAAGAATTGGGTCTTAATATTGATACTTTGACACCAGATCAAGTTAGAAAAGCCATTGTAGGAAATAAGAGGATCATAAATAAGATCGAAAAATCTATAATATTTGAGCAGATTGAGGCGAATCTTGAAACGTTTCTCTTCAGTTGGCCAATATTTTTTAAGGTCATTGATAAATTAGCAATGATTGAGTATGAAGGTGAAATTGTTCCTGAGTATATAAAAGCAATTATGTCATCTTTATCAGAGTGTCAATATAAAAAATAGTTAAAAATAAATAAATTAAAATAAGTTATTTTTAATAATAAAAGCTAGATATATCTGGCTTCTCAGTGATTGATTGGATTTAGATATCCACTTTCTTAAACAAGAAGAAGGGTAAATTCCGAATAATCATGATGATGATTGCCCATTTGCCAGGTGTGTAGAATATTGCAATAAAAAAACCCCGGTATCCTGCCAGGGTTTTATAGCGTTTATTCTGGTTTCAAGCCACAAAAGAGTAAAGACGATTCATAACTCAATAGTCAAAGTTGAAGAAGTGTTCTGGGAAACAAGAAAGAAAGGCTTTTTGAATGTCGCTGTATTCACCCTCTGGATGTTCCTCTAGATAACGTCGAGTCCAAATGACTGTTGCTTCATAGTCGTTAAAGCTCGGGTCGAGTTGTAAAAAAATCCACAGTTCATGTGCTTTTTGAATGAAAAAGTCATTGATGATCATGAGTGCAATTTTCTTTTCAGAGTTTGAATTAGGGTATGAGTACATAGTATGTTTCTCCTATAGAGATGATAAATAGTTTCGTTGATAAACTATTTATAACACATAAAATAATGTGTTTACCACATAATATTATGTGTTTTTATGTAAATATAACCCTATGCTATAATCTCAAAACACTATTTCTATAAATTTAATTAAATGCCATATACTGAATTTCAACGTCTTGTCGGTAAAGCAGGGCTTTCAATTAAGGAATTTGCTGCCTTATTGGATATGAAACCTAATTCGATTACGAATTACAGTAAACAAGGTGTGGTTCCTACACATATTGCTGTAATCGTTGCGTTGATTTCTACGATGAAAGATGAGGGATTAGATTTCTATCCAATTTTTGAAAAAGTTAAGTCGTATTCACAAGAATAAAACTCTCGGTTTTTGATTGTTGTAAGCTTTTTAGTAGATATTGATGATGTAAAAAATGCCTGAAGTTCAGGCATTTTTTTTTGTTTCAGGGACTTATAAGCCTCGATAGAACTTTTCAATAAAGTATCGAGTTTTGAGAACCAGAGTGATCATCAAACTCTTATGTTCTAAGATCTTAGGTCGAGCAATCGGTAAACCGGACATTTCTACTTGGGGCTTACAGACGGACTTCGTATAAGAAATTTTATGTTAAATGGATTCAATCTCTGTCATCAAAGTCAGCATTAATTCTATCGACAGTCCATTTTACTGTATTGTTATCTAAGTAAAAAAAATCTCTATTTAAAATATCATCTTCAAAAATTAAGCCATTAACATCTAGCTTCCCTTCTTTTAAATATCCAATAATTTCATATCTTAGACTATTATCTATTTGCTTAATTTGATGGGAATAATGTGTTTTCTCAATAAGGTAATCATCAAAAATAGTAGCTTCTAAATCTATAAGGTAATTTTTTTTGAGATCAATACATGAGGGTATTGAAGAACTAAATACCTCTAGAATTTCATTACGAACCTTAATTTTTAGAATGAATTCGAGATTCTCATTACATTCTATGATTTGAGCTATATATTTCACTTCGATTAAGATTTCCTAAAATTAACATAATACACGTTATACGAATTCCCAAGGCATGGCTTTTAGTCATGCTTTTTTTATCAAAAGACTATACCTGAATGATAGCGAGCCAAATCGCATACAATATCTATCATTAGACTTAATGCAATAATTAAATGATAGTATTATCATTAATCTAATAGAATTAAGATTAAATGATAGAAATGAATACACGTATTTATCTACGAGCTTCAACTAAAGATCAAGATGCAGAAAGGGCTTTGCAGATTCTTCAGGATCTAAACCAAAACTTGAATTTGGGTGAAACCATTGTGTACGTGGAAAACTATAGTGGTACGAAGTTAGACCGACCTGAATTGAATAAGCTACTGTCAGAAGCAAATCAAGGTGACACATTGTTAGTTGAAAGTATTGACCGCTTATCACGCCTAACCCAACGAGATTTTCAAGAGCTGAAGCGCAGGATCCAGGAGAAGGGACTTCGTTTAGTCGTAGCAGATCTTCCTACTACCTACCAAATGATTCAAACCAGTGACAGCATTACTCATTCAATCTTGGAACTCATCAACAATATGTTGATTGATCTTCTGGCAACAATGGCCCGCCTAGACAATGAGAAACGTATAGAACGTATTAAGCAGGGCCTGGCACGTTCGGGTTACAAACCAACAGGCAAGAAGGCAAATGAGGCTAAACATAAACGAATAAAAGAATTGCTAGTAGTTGGCAATATGACTAAGGAAGAAATTGCCAAAGCAGTGAATTGTGGAGTTGCAACTGTCTATCGAGTTGCTAAAGTTATCTAAAAGAGGCTTATCTCAACGCGCCCCCAATGGGGCACCGCTGCATTCAGGTTACTTCACATAAGAAATTTTATGTTAAATGATTGTTAGAAATGCCCCTTGATCGAGGCATTTTCTATAAAGAATACTAAAAACTAATTAAAGCCAACCAAGTTTCAAAACAAGGCAGTTCTCAGCAATCATATTTTTAAATTATATAACTCCCAACTGAGCTTTTGCTCCAACGATAAGGCTTTCATTTTGAGTTTCTAAGGCAAATAAACCATACATCAAAGGAGAGGCCGCTGCTCTTTCTAAAGTCTGTTCATATAGTTTATTCCAAACTTTACCCCCTAGTTTTTCATACTCGATGATTAGAGTTTTGAGGCTTTCTTCTCCAAACAAAGTTACATGCCCAGCAAAATCAATCGCTGGGTCATCTATATGGGCTGTTGACCAATCAATAACGCCTGAAACAGCTCCATCCTTTGAAGCTAGTACATGCCCAGCATATAAATCGCCATGTATAAATTGGGTGAAATCTGCCCATAGAACATCATTATCCAACCATTTTCTGTAGCGGGTTTCCAATTGCTCACTTATACCAATTTCAGATTTTACTAACTGCAAATTGTTTGCTATTTCAGGTCTTAAATCTGAAGGTTTCATAATTTTCAAATCATTTTCCCGAACTTCTTTTTCAGGAATACTATGGATTTCAAATAAGGTTTTTGCCAAAGATGTTATGTATTTCGGGCTATCTTTGTCCATATTCCAAATTATTTCATAGGTTTCAGCATCCAAATTTAAAACAGGATTATCTTTAAGTATGGGATAAGCCACTAATTCTGTAGATGAAATTCTCCAATCAGGAACCTCTACAGAAAGATGTTTTTTTACCAATTCTAAAATGCGTTTTTCTTTCTTGATTTGTTCCCTCATGCCATCACGACGAGGAATACGCAGCAACCATTGTTGCCCCTTTGTATCAAGAGCAAAAACGACCTTAAAATCAATGCCCATTTCATTGAAATTCATTTTGTCCGTAAGCAACAAGCCGTGTGCTTCAGCAAGTGATTGAATATCTTGAATTGTCATTTTTAATTTCCTTTAAAGAGTTCAATAATTAATGTTCGGATTAGATTGGCTATCATTAACAATCTCTCTCAAAAGTCTTGATGATTTTGTGGTCTTTGATCTCGTAGATAATGTCAGCAATATTATCGACCAATTGCTTGTCATGAGATACGAAGATAATAGTTCCTGCATAGGACTTCATCATTGTTTCTAATGCGGCAATACTTTTTAGGTCAAGATAGTTTCCTGGTTCATCCATAAGCAAAATATTATATTTTCCTAAAAGCATTTTGGATAAAAGCAGTTTGATGATTTCACCTCCCGATAAGTCGGATAAGTTTTTTTGAATATCATTCGCTCCGATCCCCATTGAAGCCAATACTGCACGAATTTCCGCAACTGTGTACTCGCACTCTTCCTGCATAAAGGAGAGCACAGATTTATGCGTGTTAAATTTATATCCTGTTTGTGTAAAGTAGCCAATTTCAGCTTTTGGAGATATGGTTAATCCATCAGCACGTTCTGATATCATTTTTAACAAGGACGTTTTCCCTGTTCCATTCGATCCAGTTATAGCGACTTTAGCGCCAAGCGGTATTATAAAGTTAGCGTCATCAAAGATAGTACGGCTACCAAATTTTAAGCTCAGACCATCTGCCGTAATCGGGAACTTATTGTGCAGTTCTAGGGCTGAACTTTGACGAAAACGAATAGAACGCAAATGCTCTGGTGCTTGAATATCTTCTAATGCAGCCAAACGCTTTTCCATACTCTTAGCTGCCTGATACAGTTTTCTTTGCTTGGTGCCAGTCATTTTTGCATGCCCAAGTCGTCCAGCACTTTCGGTAGAGTTTTTGGATTTTTCTCCTTTTTTCTTATTGTCTAATCGATTAGCTTGCTGGCGTTTTTCTTGCACAGCAGATTCTAATCGCTCCCGTTCCTTCATCATCAGCTCATATTCTACGGCTTGGTGTTGTCGCTCTTCTTCTTTTTGACGCAAGTAATCCGAGTAACCACCCCAATATTCCGTAATTTTACCGTCTTTTAACTCCCATATCTTGTCTACAACCATATCAAGAAAATATCGGTCATGACTGATAACAAGTAATGCTCCATCAAATGCTTTAAGTTGACCAATAAGTAGATCTATTCCATTGAGATCAAGGTGGCTGGTTGGTTCATCCGCTAGAATGCCATGTACTTGTTGGGAAAATGCGGCAGCAATTTTTGCACGAGTTTCCTCTCCGCCACTCATTGTGTCGTTTTGTACATTGGAAACACCA
>NZ_VOYP01000065.1:0-11109 GCF_013420235.1 Acinetobacter sp. YH01022
ATTTCGGTAAAAACTGGTCGAGGTACGCCAACCAAGCGTTTAAATTCAGAATCTGAAAAACGGTTTAAGTTCTGATATCTCATGAAACTTAGATTGAGGTGGTTTTGACTTTCGCAAGAGGTCTAATGAGGTTGCTTATAATTGCTTGTTGTATCATGGTGCTGATGATAGTGACTTGATTTATGCATTTCATGCTCATCAGATTTATCTTTAGGATTCTTTTGTGGCTGAAGATCCTCTTGATTTGTCTGTTCTTCAGCTCTTTTAGATTCCGATTCATCTTTAGGGTGCTGTTGCTTGGTCATTTTATTTATCCTTTTCAAAAATTATAAAATTACCGATTGTTTAACCGACCCAATTAGAATGCGCGGACGCAAAAAAAAGAGATAGTTTTATATTGTATTGGCTTTGTTGCACCAAAGTTCTCTAGATATTTACTATTAAAAAATGGCGAAGTCGTATCTATCACCGCGACTATAGCCATCGTCACAGTCGGGCAGGATGAAACACTGGAAAACGTCATCGAAAGGGCAGATCAGGCCATGTATGGGAAACAGCAGGGACGTGACAGAACCGTATTCGCATGATCAGAATGAGTCTTGAGCTCGATTTTGAATAGTCGAGTCCCCCCAAATGACCCCATCCTTCATGATTGAGCACAATTTTCACTTGTCGCTCTACCTAAAAACCATTCAAGAACTGTTCTCGGCATTAACGTTCAGCTAGCACCTTGGATAATCTTTTGGTATGGGCAATTAATCGGTCCAGCCAGCGTTTTGCTGCCAGCAGTTTTAAGCTTCTGGCTGCACTCAGCCGGTTCAAAGTGGCATATTGCATCACTTCCTCACGTAAGGCTGTCCGATGCTCATCGCTCCACTGTTTGAGATTGGTCACTTCCTGCTTAAAATTCTCAATCTTTTCAGCATTTTCTAAAAAATCCGGATGGCTGACATAATGCTCGAGAATATTTAAAAAATCTAAAGCCACTTGATAAATCTGTGGTTGGGTTCGAATAGCCAGTGCATAGGGAACACCTTCCAGATCACTGCGTAGAACCCGAATATACACCATCATCCTTAATAAAGAGGTCAGTCGCTGTTTATCCTGTTGATATTCTGGAACGACTATTTTTTCTAAATACGCCTCTAGATACTCAATCTCTTGATCTAATTGTTGTAATTGTTTTGGGCTCAGATTGACGCCTTCCTGAAATGCACGACGTAATATCTCAAACATCTGAATCAGGATTTGATAAGTCACTTTTTCTGCAGCAATGATGGCCACACTTGGAATGTCCAGATTGGATTCATCCAGAATTTCTAGGGCACCGGACTTTTTCTGCGGTAAAAACTTACAAATGAGCTGATTAAAGGGATGGATCAAGGGCATAAAAATACATGCGCCGATTAAGCTAAATAAAGTATGAAATGCTGCCACAATGACGACTTCATCCCATTCAGCAATATATTGAACATGACGGTAGACCCAGTTAAATAAGGGAATCAACAAAAAGAAAGCAAATATCGCACTGACCACATTAAAAACCACATGCACCGCTGCAGTCCGCTTGGCATTCACCGAGCCGCCAATCACAGCCAGTACTGCGGTTGCCACTGTCCCGATATTTTGTCCAATCACCAGTAACAAGGCTTGCTGCAGATCAATCGCAGTACTGGCTAAAGCTGCTAAAGTCGCGGTAATAGCGGCACTGGAAGACTGCAGCAAGACCGTCATGATCAGTCCGATCCAGACCAGAAACAGTTTCTGCCAGAATGAATCATAGTGAAAAATGGACAAATCGACTTGTTGAGCAAGACCTGACATCGCAAGCTGTAATTGCTCAATCCCAAAGAAAATTAGGCCAAAACCTGCAAGCACAAAACCGAATAAGGCCAAACGCCCATGTGTTAATAATTTGAGCAACGCACCTACAGCAATCAGAGGTAAGGCAAAAGTGGTGATAGAAAATTTCACCCCGAGTAAAGCCACCATCCAGCCGGTACTGGTCGTTCCGATATTGGCCCCTATAATCACCCCAATCGCCTGGGAGAAACTCAATACTCCAGCTCCGACAAAACCGATAGTCGCCAGCGTCGTCGCTGTAGAAGACTGGACAATCAAGGTCAGACCAATACCAGAACATAGTGATTTCAACGGTGTTCCGGTAAATTTGGTCAGCCATAGCCGTAAGGTTTCACCAGCCATGTCCTTAAGACTGTCGGTCATTAAAATCATGCCAATCAAGAATAAACCAATACCGCCACAGAGCTGAGCAATAACTTCGAGCACAATTTTCCCAAGGTGTTTTTAGCATCAGCATACCGTCTGATCCAGGCGATGTCATTAACTACAATCCGAAGATAGGATTTGGTCATAGGGATTTTGATCACGGGTTGAGCTCAAAAGCCCGATAGCACTGCAATAAAATACAATCCAGGTAAAAAAATCACAAAATATTCATCTGCATTTTTTTAAAATGATGTCGGTCAGCTTGATCTGACCAAAATACACAGAGACATAAATTTAAATTTTATCGCTCAATTTTTATTTTAAAAATCAAAGCAATCAGGGGTATGTGGTGCGTCAAGTAATTGAATATGTAGGAGCGGACCTGTCACGGATCATTGAAATGGCTTGGGAAGATCGAACGCCTTTTGAAGCCATCCAGCGTGAGTTTGGTTTGAATGAAGCGGCGGTGATCCGCTTGATGCGGAAAAATATGAAAGCATCAAGTTTTAAAATGTGGCGTGAACGGGTCACCGGCCGAAAAACCAAACATTTGCAACTGCGTTCACCCGATGTCATTCGGGCCTATTGTTCACGGCAGTATAAACGTTTCTAAGCACTTTGTTTTGGCCGCTGTCTGGACTCACGTTTACATCGTTCAGAACAGTATCTGACTTCCTCCCAGCAGCGTTGCCATTTTTTGCGCCAAGTAAAAGGGCGCAAGCAGTGGATACATATTTTTTCAGGGAGATGCTGTTTTTTCATCGTTTATAACTCATTGATCTGGCTAAGGAGCTGCTGGGCATGGCTTATAATCTGCTGCCGATCTTTAAGTTTATCCAGCTGCTGATAGATCATGCCCATACGTGGATGATTGCGGAATATCGCTTCATGCCGGATCATGAAATACCAGTACAGGCTGTTAAACGGACAGCTGTCCGGCTCGGTACGGGTTTTGACATTGTAGCTACAGTGCTTGCAGTAATCTGACATCTTATGGATGTAATTACCCGAAGCCGCATAAGGTTTGCTGGCCATCAAGCCTCCATCGGCATGCATCACCATGCCCAGCGTGTTCGGCAGTTCTACCCATGCATAGGCATCGGCATAGACGGCCAGATACCACTCGCTGATCTGCTCCGGGTCTACACCAGTTAACAGGGCAAAATTGCCGGTCACCATCAGACGCTGGATATGATGCGCATAGGCATGCTGAAAGGTATTGCGGAAACACTCCGCCATACAGTTCATCCGGGTACGGCCGGTCCAGTAAAATTGTGGCAGTGGGGCTGAGTGCTGCAGTGCATTACGGTTGGCATATTCCGGCATGTACAGCCAGTAAATCCCGCGGACATATTCGCGCCAGCCGAGAATCTGCCGGATAAAACCTTCCACTGCATTTAACGGTGCATGACCGGCATGGTGGGCAGCTTCTGCTGCATCACAGACTTCTCTGGGCAGCAGCAGGCCGCAGTTCAAATAAGGCGAGAGCAAGCTGTGAAACAGCGTGTCTGCCCCCTGAACCATGGCATCCTGATAGTCGCCAAAATAAGGTAAACTGTGATCAATGAAATGCTGCAATGCAAGCAGGGCATTACTACGTGTGGTGGCCCAGCGGAAATCGTCAAGGCTGCCAGGGTGATTGGGAAATTCGTATTCAACCAGTTGCAGCACCTCCAGATCAATCTGATCGCGTTCAAAATGCAGTGGTGTAGGCAATGGCGGACTGCCTGACCAGGCCTTGCGATTGGCACTGTCATAGTTCCACTGTTGTCCTACAGGCTGCTGTCCCTGCATCAAATAGCTGGTCTGCTTGCGCATTTCCCGATAAAAATATTCCATACGCAGTGTCTGGTAGCGGCTGGCCCATTTCCGGAACTGCTCTGGACTACAGAAAAAACGGTTATCATTCAGGCACTGTACCGGCAGTTGCAGCTGCTGGCTCCAGTGCTGTTCAATCTGCTGCTGCAAGCGGTATTCACCGCAGTGGGTTATCACCAGTTCTGTGACGGGAAATAGCTGTTGCTGCGCCTGCACGAAATCCAGCAGGCTACGAATCGGACTAGCAGGTTGAAAGGTGTGATAACGTACACGCCAGCCTTCAGCTTTGAGCTCTTTGGCAAAATGACGCATGGCACTAAAAATCAGGGCAATTTTCTGCGGATGATGGTTGACATATGTGACTTCCTCAACAACTTCAGCCATCAGGATCACATCCCGGGTACGGTCCAGCGCCTTGAGTGTAGCAAGCTGATGATGAAGCTGGTCACCCAGAATTAAACCGAAACGCATACTGATCTCAGAACCCGTGAAAGATAGCGTAGTCTAAATATAGTGACTTCAATTTTTTGTGAAAATATCGATCAGTAAAGTGATCCTAGACAATATTGTGGACAACCGATTCCTCTAAATTCTTAAAATATTTCTGTTCAAAGGTTTCAGGACTGAACAGTCCCGTAAAAGCTATTGCTAGATCCAGATTTTGAATATTCCCCCATAAAAATACCCCCTCTGAATGAAATATAAAGAGGGGGTATCAAATTGACTCACTCAATTTTATTAGTTTGGGAACAATTTATTTCCACAAGACAAGCGAACAATTAATGAGTTGGTTCGTCCGCTTTTACGCCTTTTTGGTACAAAGTATAGATATAAATTGGAATATTTAAGTCTTCTAAGTGCTTATAGATCAGTGGGCGTACATCTTCCCAGTCTAAACTGCCAACGCCTGTTGCAAGACGTGGTAACGCTAAACTTTCAATCTTCTCTTCTTCAATCAACTCTTTTAAGTTTTTCAAAGTACGGTTGACATATTCTGTCGATGCTTTACCTGGTTTGGAACCATTATCATAAGCCGCTTCTTGTGTCATCAGGTTGACGATACGTTGACCTTCAGCATTCACCCATGTCCATTGTTCTCCCGCTTTAGGGTGATTAATATGGCAATAGTTACGGAAGTCTTTGTATAAGGCCGGCCAGTATTCACGCAGACTTAAAGCTAAACCTGTTGCAAAGTTATCATTTGGTGCAACACCGTGGGCAATTGCACGTGCATTACTCAGTAAAATATCTCCAGATACTTCATAAATCATAGATTTGACTCCTGTTTTAATGGTCTTGTTAAACTTCTCTTCTATATTCATTCTAGCTAGTCATTGCTATTTTTCTATCTAATTTAATAACCACTAAGTCTTTGCTAATTAATAAATTTTATAAAAATTTATGTTATAATTTTACAGGTAGAGCAATCCCATTTTTATTAAAAATTAGCATCAAAAAATTAATAAATTGGTTTAAAAATCAACCTATAAGTTGCTATATTCAGCTTAGCATTCTTTTCTGAAACTGGGTCTCATATCTGCTGCATTTGTTCTTAGACTTAAGTGCAATATAATTGAATCATTGGGTTTTTAAACCGAAAGAAAAAAGTTATGTTTCACTGGATGCTTACGTTTGTGCTAATTATTTTTACTAATATTCAGCCAAAAATTATAAAAAAGAATACTCGTATTAATTCTTTAAAGCAGCTCTCATCAAAAGAAATAAGCAAACACATACTGCCATAACCAAAGCAATAAGCGCATTACTCCCAAAATCACTGCTACATAGGCATGTAAGATCAAATAAGCAAAGCTAATCCAGCCACTTGCTCCATTGACCTCACTACCTTGATATTCGCACAACAGTACAAAAGCTACGGCAAATATTTCCATCATAATCATTGTATTCAAAACCCACGACCAAGGAAAATGCAGCAACCATACCCAAGCAATAAAAAGCAGAGCAACCGTGAGTAAAATCTTACTGAGCTGCCCCAATACTTGTAATTCCCTACCCGATTTATTCTGCATCTGTTTCCCTATCTAATCTTATTGAAGAAAGCTTATAGCATCATTATTTTGGGCACTGTTGCAAATAGGAATCTGAATCGATGATCTCCCTTTAAAAAAAGCTTAGAGACCAGACACCCTGTTGATTAGACACACTTCACCCTGAAAATTCCCATAATAAAATGACGAAGCCTGACCTTTATGTAGTGCATGCATGACCTCAATGCCCTTAATGGTAGCGTAAGCTGTTTTCATGGATTTAAACCCCAGCATGGCACTAATGATGCGCTTTAACTTACCATGATCGCATTCAATCACGTTATTGTGATATTTAATCTGCCTGTGCTCAAGGGTGGGCGGACATTTTCCTTCCTGTTTTAACCGTGATAAAGCACTTCCTGATGTTCACGATAGCTAATGCCATATTTACAATACCAGCGTACAGCCCAAAAAATGATTTCGCCCTGAAAATGCCGACGATGGAAGGGATTCATATGCTTAACCTGTAACTAAAAACGATTTAGCTTACCATTAGCGGCTATTTGCAACAGTGCCATCGGCAGTGTGGCAAGTGTCGGGGTATTGGCACCTGCCAAACCACCAATCGTCATCACCATCACTGAAACGTTCTGGAATAAAGATTGTGAGCTAGCCAGGATAAAACCTGACGGTGCATGGTATTTTGCAGCATAAGAGCGAAACCTAAATTTTTGGTGAATAAGCAACGAATGAGAGTTTTGGTATACAGTCGGTACAACCCAAAACTGGACTTGACCAGATTTCATTCTTGAATAAGTTTGCTGTGCCTGTTTCAGTGGGAATGTTTCATTCAACCATTTCCAAGTTGCCAAACCGGCTAACCTATATGACTTTTTAGATCTTGTGCAAAATGAGCTATCGTATTTCATACGTGTTGTTGAATACGCTGAATACCCACCTGAGCAGCATCAATTGCCCCTGCCAAATAGCCTGAATAGTGTCGTGACCATTCGCTGGCAATCCCAATAATACGGTTTGTCCCAATATGGTCATTCGGGGTATTTTCAGGTGCCATTCCATGAGAGCTAGCAGGGTTTTTCCAGTCTTCTTCGGTAGCGGTGAAAATGTCTGTTGACCAGTCTTTGATATATTCATCTTCGGGTGTTGCCGCCTCTAAACCAAACAGGCGAATCAGTTGTGCCCGACAATGTGCCATAAGCTCATGTTCACTGACTTTCTGGCGGACATTTGCAGGAATACCCAAGAAACCAAATAATGCAGCATAACCGTTAGATGTAGATGCATCGTGGATTTCACCCATAGGACCTACATGGCTACTGGCTTGACCAGACAAGCCCTGTTTTCTCCAAAATGCTTCAGGATAAACTGCTACATACTTGGCATGAGGTGCCATCCATGTAGCGGTCTTGTTCCACTGGCTCAATAGAGATGAAGGCAAGGCTGGAGAGAATAAAATCTGTTGAGCAGTGAGGCGAGGTGCTAGGGCAATCAGAACGTAATTCGCTTCAACACGCGTTTCGCTGCCGACTTGGTCTTGGCTGGTTAAATGAATACGTTCATGTTCCTGTTGGGTAATATGTGTGACCTGTTGTTGAGTCAGAATTTTTTGTGCAGGAATCTGTTGGGCTAAACCATGAATCAGGCTGCTCATTCCTCCCTCAAGGCGAATCGATTGCGTTGATTCCCATGGACTCGATAACTGTACCGGTGCTATTCCCCGTTTTTTTTCAAAGACGAACCTACCTGTATCAAACTGTTCATAAAAGGGAAGTTTGAGTTGTTGAACCAGTTGCATGAGTTCAGGGTTGAGTTCAGGCCAGATCCATGTTGCACCTAAATCAAATCCCTGCTCTGAATACACACGACCGCCTAAACGATCTCTTGCTTCTAGTACAATATAGTCTGTGATTTTGGCTTGTTCCAGTAAATAAGCAGCATATAGACCACTTAACCCTGCACCAATAATCGCAATCTTGGTCTGGATCATGACTGCTGCTCCACAAAATTTTGCGCAGAGGAAAGGTGGCCTGTTTTTACATACAGCGTTGCACCTGCTGCACTCGCGTAAAAGTGATGACTGCTTTGAATTGGTAAACGAACCCATGAACCTGCCAGAAAAGTTTCCCCGTTCATAATCAATTCACCCTGTATAACCAGAAGCTCTATACCCTTCAAGCTGTGTTCATCAAAGTTTTGATGTGGTTTAAGTTTTTCGAGATAGGTATGTTCATTATGAGATACATATAAGGGACAAATCAGACGTTGACCGATTGTTTGCCAGTTTTCAGACGCATGAGTATTGATACGTATCGTCTCGGTATGATCTTTGCTCATTTGCATGAGTTTGACAAAAATGAGTGTGCCATCTTCACTGGATGGGGTGTGTTTTGAACCGTCTGGATTGCGTAAATACCAGCCTGCTGGATAATGCTGATGGCCATTTTCAGTGAATGTTCCTGAAAGCACTAAAATTTCTTCACCTAAAGGATGCTCATGCTCTGGAAACATGGTTTGCGGTGCATAACGAACCAGACTGGTGGCACGGGCGGTTTCATTCCCCACTCGATCCAGCATGACCCGTTCAACTTCACCACGAGGTGATTTGACCCATTGATAATCGTTGGGTTTAACCACAGCCATCTGGGAAAAATCAGCATTAATCAACATGCTTTGTCTCATCCATTGTAATTTCTTTACCAATACCTGCACCACCACCAGTAACAATCACTACTTTCAAAGAAAATCTATTCATGACAATACGATCCTTTATCAAGTTGAATTTTTGCCCTGACATGTGCATGCTGTATGTCGTTCGTATAGATTGATTTTATGATTCATGTCTTATATAAACAAACGAGATAATCTTTTAATGATTGATAGAAAATCTTTAGAATGAAAACACCTGTATATCTCAATGCATTAAGGGCCTTTGAAGCCAGTGCCAGGCATCACAGTTTTTCGGCTGCTGCTGCCGAGCTGAATGTTACCCCTGCAGCAGTTGGGCAACTGGTTAAAAGTCTGGAAGATTATTTGGGTATCACCCTGTTTCAGCGAAGCACAGGGGGGAAGGCCCGCTTAATGGCAACTGAAGCAGCATTGATGGCATTGCCTGATATTCGTGCTGGGTTTGATAGGCTGACACTTGGAATGAAAAAATTACAGGCTCAAACCTCGACAGGAGTGTTAACCGTTGCCATTAGTCCAGCCTTTGCAGCGAAATGGTTACTACCAAGAATTGATAACTTTCAACAAGCCTATCCTGATATTGATATTCGACTGGATACCAATTTAAAGCCTGTGGATTTTGGTCGTCATGGAATTGATATTGCGGTGCGATATGGACAGGGGAGCTGGCCAGGATTAGTTGCAGAGAAATTAATGGATGAGGAGGTTTTTCCTGTCTGCTCACCAGCCTTTTATCAAAAATATCAGCAACAGTTACAACACGCTAAGAATTTATTAAATCTACCGTTAATCCATGATTTAACCATGGATGCCCATTCAGGTTTTACCACTTGGAATACATGGTTACAGTACAATCAGATTAGTAATCAACAGGTCCAGCGAGGGTTAAAAATCAATAATTCGGCTGCGGTATTACAGGCAGCCATAGATGGACATGGAATTGCTTTGGCGAGAAGTGTCATGGCAGCAGATGATTTAAAAACAGGACGTTTGCGGCGTTTATATCCAGAAATGAAATGCTCTTCCACATTGGCCTATCATATAGTGTATCGAGAAGAATGTCAGAATATGCCAAAACTGGTAGCATTTAAAATATGGTTGATGGGTGAAGCACTATGAATCAAACTACTTGCACTATTACAAATTGGACTGCTCCCAGTATCCTAGACATAAGGTAGCTCAGATAAAATGTGTCTAGGATACTAGTAATAGTCCAATATTATTTTTGTACCTGTTGAGGATAGTTCAAGAAATACACATCATAGTTACGGTAGTGCAATACTTGAGCATGAGGATTGCTATTTTTATAAGAGTTGGTACGAGCCAAGATCACGACCGGTTGTCCTGATTGTACTTTCTGAGCAAGATTTTTTTCAGACCAGCGATACTGTTTACGTTCAGGTTCAAACAGAAGACCATCTTTAATTTGAAATGCAGAACTGTCGAGACCAACATGTTCCCAGTCATCCACCAGATATACAGGTTTTTGTAAATTCATCAAGAATGGCACATCGTAAAAATAATAGTTGTAAAATGCGATGGTCGCATCAGGCGTTATATATTTCTGGAATGAAACTTGGGTGGCGTTGTTTTTTTGATCCAGAATTTTCACACCAAAACTGATGCTCATACATAGCACGACAACTGCAGCCAACACCAGTTTGAAATGAGAAATAAGCTGCTTTTGATAAGCAAGCATGAATAAAATAATGGAAATGATAACCGAGCCGCCGAGCCAGTACAGTTGTTCCATATTCACATTATTCAGGAACGATTTATCCTGTGCCCATACCGGTAATGTTGCAAAAGCAATACCAATAATTAGGACAAAAAATGTAGGTGACCATATCTGAAATTTATTAGCACGCTGATTTGCTAGTACACTATCAACCATAGTGGCAATTAAGATCGCTAAAGGAGCAGTTGCTGGCAAAATGTAACCTACCAGTTTTGATGGTGGAATAGAGAAAAATACCGTGACAGAGATAAACCACCATACCACCAAGATAAAAATTGGCTGACTAAGTTGCTGGGTTAAAGCTTGTTTAGAAAACTTGAACTGTGAAACAAATAACCAAGGCAAAAAGCTGAACATCAAGCAAAGCAGATAAAATGGCCATGGTTGCTGGTTGTTAAACTGATCGGAACTGAAGCGGCTAAATTGCTGGTCAATAAAGAAGTATTGCAGGAATGCCGGATACTTGAGATGAGCCAGATAAATCCATGGCATGGCAATCGTCAGGGTGAGTAGACCAAGGGAATTTCACCCTTAGCCCCTCGCAGAACCGGACATGAACCTCTCAGCTCATCCGGCTCCCATTATCCAACCGATGGTAAACATCCCATTTTCCAGTGCACAAAGGCATTT
>NZ_VOYP01000066.1:0-10280 GCF_013420235.1 Acinetobacter sp. YH01022
GAAAGTTGGGTGTATTTCTTCATTGTGTGCTTTCCAATTGCGAGTTGAAAAAGTCCAATGATTCTACGAATACACCTAACTTTTTCAACTAACTACAAATGTGTCGCACTTGGGATTTGAATCTGCGTAATTTAAAAAATTCTACTTATTCCATAAACCTTTTAAACATTTAGAAATAACTGTAATTCAAAACTACATTTCTCAATAAAACGATACATTACAATACAATAACCTACATGATTTGGCAGTTGTCCTCCCCTATACTTGGTCTCAAGTAGATGGTTAAACATCTTATAACAACTATAAATATCCCCGATTTCAATCCTAGATTTCCCCCAAAATCTAGGATTTTTTTTATTTGCTATTTTTAATCCTTATCTTTGCCCGAAAGGCTTATAGAAATAAAAAAACGCCCCCTTTAGGACGTTTTTTATTTTTAAAGCTAAACTTAGGGCTGTTTTAAATAGGGCCATGCAGCCTTTAAATAAATAAACATCGACCATAACGTCAGCACTACAGCAGTGTAAAGCAATGCATAAGCCAGCATTTCAAATGGTTGCCAATTCAGTAAAAATACTGAAATCGCAATCATCTGGAAAGCGGTTTTATATTTACCTACAGTCGAGACAGCCACGCTGGTACGTGCCCCAAGCTCTGCCATCCACTCGCGTAAGGCAGAAACCGTAATTTCACGTGAAATAATGACAATGGCAGCAAAAGCCATAGAAATGGTGGGTTGCCATTGCACCAGAACAATCAATGCAGCCGCAACCATCAGCTTATCCGCTACAGGGTCCAAAAAACGGCCGAATGCAGAAGTTTGATTGAGTGAGCGGGCCAAATAGCCATCGAACCAGTCCGTGACAGCAGCAATGACAAAAATGGCTGTTAAAATAACGTGACGAGTCATATTTGTATCATGACCAGAAACACCCACTGCAGGGGGCCAATAAGCCACCAGCAAGAAAACAGGTATTAAAGCAATACGCGCCAAAGTCAAGATATTTGGAATATTCAGGATGCGACCTGTAGTCATAGACACCGCCAATTTTTCCCCTTTATGTACAATGAAAAACCACACATATTTTGAGGATTGATTCATCGTTAGTGAGAGTCACTTTATACGAATTGCTATAAAGTGTCACTAGGCAAACACGGTAACTGTCTGTCTGGAAATCGCAATCAATCTGTTTGCTGCATCCCAAAGATGCGCATACTCGGTCGAATAACCTTCAGCAGCATAATCGGTAAATACTTTATATTTAAACCAATCATGCAGATGACTGTTTAAAGGGTGCACATAGGTCACATGCCAGGTCAGCGAACTGGCCGGTGCAAATGTGTTAAACATCGGTAAGACACCAGGTGGCCACATATCGAAAGCCACCATCAAGTCGGCGATGCTCATTTCCCGATTGTCATGCCGATCCGGATTAAAACGCATCCAGCCACTAAAATCAGGTTTCACACTGCCAGTGCATGGATACTGTCCATCTACCCAGACCAGATCCATCTGTCCAAAACATTCCGGCGCTAAAGGATGATGCTCCGCAATGTTTAATTGCTCAGGCATAAGAAATTCAGGTGCAAGTCGTTCCTGTTGCACGGAAATAGTCGACTGGCGATGCGTGCCAAAACTGGCAATCAAAATACTTTGCACAGCATCGTCCTGCCAGAGCCGCACTTCAACCGTGGTCACGGACTTGCCTTGACGTAAAATTTCAGCACTCAATCGAACTGGTGCCAGCTGGACTGGACCAACAAAGGTCACACTGGTACTTAACAGCTGTTTTTCTGCATCTGCAACCGCGAGTAAGGCTTTGTGCATCATCATCCCGGCCACCAGTCCACCATAAATGGTGCGCCCCTGTAACCAGCCTTGCGGAATATCGACCCATTCGTCCTGTCCGATCGCAGTGAATAATTGGCGCAGTGACATCCTTCGTCCTTTGGATTTTTTAATTGGCTCTATCTTTCACTTATTTTGGACTGTTGTGAATGATCAATGACTGCTGCGTCAGTGAGCATTTTGGCCAATCTGCCTGAATTTATTCATGTAACACCTTATAGATGGTTCTGGCCATGACATCACCCAGCCCGGGCACCAGCTTCAAGTCATTTTCCGATGCTTTCAGTACCCCCTGTATACCGCCAAAATGGGTGAGCAAGTCACGGCGGCGTTTCGGCCCCAGTCCGGGAATCACTTCCAGTACCGATGAGCCACGTTTCTTGTCGCGTTTGGCCCGATGTTTGGTAATGGCAAAACGGTGTGCTTCATCGCGTACCTGTTGAATCAGATGCAGTGCTTTATGGTCTTCTGGCAACTGGATTTTTGTACCATCAGTGAAATGCAAGGTTTCCAGACCGGGTTTACGCCCTTCTCCTTTGGATACCCCGACCATAAAAGCATCCAGTCCCAACTCCTGCATCACTTCCATCGCCATATGCAACTGACCTTTACCGCCGTCAATCAGCAGTAAATCCGGCAACATGGCTTTTTTATAACGGCGGGTCAGTGCCTGACGCATGGCCGCATAGTCATCACCGCCGGTAATATCATCAATGGCAAATTGACGATAATCGCGTTTACGCGCACCGCCCGAATCAAACACCACACAGGAAGCAATGGTGGCTTCGCCCATGGTATGTGAGATATCAAAACATTCAATCCGGTCAATCGGACGTCCCACCACCTGTTCCAGCTGATGGAAACGTTCATTCAGTTCAAAATGATTGGCCAGCTGGCCTTTAATGGCGTGCTGCACATTCATATTGGCCAGTTCCAGCCATTCGGCCCGGGTTTCCCGAACATTGTGCTTGATCTGTATTTTCTTGCCGAATTCCTGTTGCAGTGCCTGTTCCAACTCTTTGCGGTCCGGAAGCTCGACATTAACAATCAGCTCGGCAGGAACTTCATCGGCCACCTGAAAATAGAAGTTCGCCATGAAGTCCGACAACATTTGCCCCAGATCATCACCCAGCATATCCGGGAAATAGCTTTTACCCCCCAGCATTTTACCATTGCGCACATGCATGATCTGCACACAGGTCACTCCGGCATGATAGGCAATCGCCAGAATATCGGCTTCACCTTTGAGTTTATAAATCGCCTGTTGCGATTGCACATCACGCAGCAAGGCCATGCGATCACGATAAAATACAGCTTTTTCAAATTCGAGCTTTTCAGCGGCTTCTTCCATTTTCTGAATCAGCTCCTGATTCAATTCTTTGGTATCACCCTGTAAAAAGCGCATCGAGTTGTCTACATCATTTTTATATTCTTCAGGGCTAATTAAACCGACACAGGGCGCGCTACAGCGTTTAATCTGATACTGCAAACACGGACGTTTACGCTGGGAAAAATAGCTGTTTTCACACTGCCGTACATTAAACAGTTTTTGCAGCACCACCAAGGTATCCCGGGCATTATAGGCACTCGGATACGGTCCAAAAAACTTGCCGAGCTGATGTTTGCCCTTGCCGCGACCGGCCGCAATACGTGGATAAGGCTTGTCACTGGAAACAAAAATATAGACATAGGATTTGTCATCGCGCAGCATGATGTTATACGGCGGACGATGCAACTTGATCAGGTTCTGTTCCAGCAATAAAGCTTCGGTTTCCGAGCGAACTACCAGCGTTTCAATATCATAAATACGCGCCACCAAAGCCTGTGTTTTCGGATGCTCGATGGTTTTAACGAAATAACTCGACACACGGTTTTTCAGATTTTTGGCCTTGCCGACATACAGCAGTTCGCCATCCTGACCCAACATACGGTACACGCCCGGTAAAGTGGTCATATGGGCCAGAATCTTTTCAATATGTTCTCGTGCGCTTTCGTTCACATTCAGCCTGATTTAAATTGCATAAACTTTGCTACATGATGTGATGGTTTTCATGCCATTTTCAAGCGAATCGCCTGTTTTTATCATGATCATACAAAGTTCCAGCAATCACCTGATTGCTAAAAGCTATAAGTAAATTGCGCTTATTTTGCTATGCTCAGGCCATCTGAACAATTTGGATCAAACTGAATGACGACTCCCAATCACGCCATGCATATCGTCAAACCCGACACTGCAACGCATAGCACATCTGAAAAAGATAAACTGATTGGCAAGCCACGTTTTCATTTTGAACCGCTTGAAGTCATGCAGCTGTTGCAGCAGCGCATTATTGGTCAGGATGCCGCCCTGAATGAAATTGAAAAAATGCTGCATGTGGTCAAAGCCGATTTTTCCAGTCCCGAGCGTCCCTTGTCCGTGACCTTGATGCTCGGCCCGACCGGTGTCGGTAAAACTGAAACGGTACGCCTGATTGCCGAAGCGATTTACGGCCGTCCTGATGCTTTTTGCCGCATCGATATGAACACTCTGGCACAGGAACATTATGCCGCAGCCATTACTGGTGCACCTCCGGGATATGTCGGCTCCAAAGAAGGTCATAGCCTGTTTGATGAAACCGCCATTGCAGGCAGTCATACCCGCCCGGGGATTGTGCTATTTGATGAGCTGGAGAAAGCCTCCACAGAAGTCATTCGCGGTTTAATGAATGTGCTGGATACTGGCAAGCTGAACCTCACTTCCGGCACCAAAACCATCGACTTTCGTAATTGCATGATCTTTATGACCAGTAATGTCGGGGCACAGGCAGCACAGCAATATCTGGATAAACTGAATTTCTTACCGAAAAAAATGCAGAATCTATGTCTGAAAAAAATACCGACCCAAACCATTATTGAAAAAGTGATGTTTAAGAAATTCGATCCAGAATTTCTCAACCGCATTGATCGCACTTTACATTACCAAGCGGTACAGGATGATGCCCTACCGAAACTGGTGGACATTGAACTGCAAAAACTGAATCAGCGCCTGCAGCATCAAAAACGTCAGGTGGTTTTGACCGAAGCCGCCAAAGCACACTTTTATAAAGATCATGATATCCGTTTTGGTGCACGCCATTTGGCCCGCAAAATGCGCACTGAACTGGAACCGATTCTGGCGGTGTATTTTTTAAATTATCCGGAAAAAACACAGCTCACTTTAAGCTATGCAGATGGGCAATTGATCATTCAGCCCGAATAATCCTTGTTATCCTCATGCTTGTAGTCAAATACTCAAACAGGTATTTGACTACAAATATGTCACTTTTACTTCAGTTTCAAGCTCCCTCCGCTGCACTGAAAATTGGGATCGATTGACTATTTTGACCAAAACAAGGCCATAAAAAACTTGAAATAGCACACTTGTACCCGCTATAAATAAGCACGACATTATTAGAAAACCTTAATCTAAACAAAAAGTTCATTACATTTTTAATAGCTACAGTAAAAATAGGGTTGCCAAGCCTCAGGATTTGTTGAAAAAAATTGATGACCCTAGCGTCACGGCTTGATACAACTTGTTATGTTCTTTTTGGATATAGTTATCGTAAGATTGGCGAAGCATAAATGTACGCAGGAAAAAAGGCGTACATGCTTCACAACATCAACTTAGAAGTCCTCCAAAATAAAGGAGATCAGGCATGATCCACGCTGGCAATGCCATTACCGTCCAAATGCTTTCGGACGGAATTGCAGAATTCCGCTTTGACTTACAAGGTGAGTCGGTCAACAAATTTAACCGTGCAACAATTGAAGATTTTAAAGCTGCCATTGAAGCTGTAAAAGCAGATAGTACGATTAAAGGTTTAGTTGTTACTTCGGGTAAATCTACATTTATCGTTGGCGCAGACATCACTGAATTTGGTGAAAACTTCGCTCAAGGCGAACAAGCGATTGTGGATTGGGCTTTGCCTGTTCACGACATCTTCAATGCATTTGAAGATCTAGAGATTCCTAAAGTTGCTGCAATCAATGGTATGGCATTGGGTGGCGGCTTTGAAATGTGCCTGGTATGTGACTACCGTGTCATGTCAGAAGCAGCGCAAGTCGGCCTTCCAGAAATCAAACTGGGCATCTACCCTGGTTTCGGTGGTACTGTTCGTTTAAGCCGTGTTATTGGTATCGACAATGCGGTTGAATGGATGGCAATGGCTGCGCCTAAAAAACCTGCTGCTGCACTTAAAGACGGTGCTGTAGATGCGGTTGTGGCTGCGGATAAACTTACTGACGCTGCGATTGACTTGGTTAAACAAGCACTTGCTGGCCGTGTAGACTGGAAAGCAAAACGCCAAGAAAAATTAGACCCTATTAAATTAAACCCGCTTGAACAAATGATGGCGTTCAATACGGCGAAAGGTGCGGTACTTGCGAAAGCAAACCCTGCGCAATACCCTGCGCCTAAACTTCTTCTTGATTCTTTACAGGCAGGTGCAAGCCTTCCACGTAACGAAGCATTAAAAGTAGAAGCTGAAGGTTTTGCTAAAGCTGCGGTAACTCCACAAGCTGGCGCGTTGATCGGTTTATTCATCAACGACCAAGTGGTGAAGAAAACTTCTAAGAAATATGAAAAAGGTGCTCATCCTGTAAACCAGGCAGCTGTACTTGGCGCGGGTATTATGGGTGGTGGTATTGCTTACCAGGCGGCAAGCAAAGGCACACCAATCATCATGAAAGACATTGGTAATCCACAGCTTGCACTGGGTATGAAAGAAGCGAATGGCTTGTTAACAAAACAAGTTGAACGCAAGAAAATGAAACCTGCGCAAATGGGTGAAACCCTTGCTCGCATCCGCCCGACTTTAAGCTACGAAGAATTTAAAGAAGTGGATATCGTGATTGAAGCGGTAACAGAAAACCCTAAAGTGAAGGGTATTGTACTGGCTGAAACCGAGAAGAACGTTCGTGAAAACACGATCATTGCATCAAATACCTCTACGATTTCAATCACCCGTCTGGCTGAAAACCTGCAACGTCCTGAAAACTTCGTCGGTATGCACTTCTTTAACCCGGTGCATATGATGCCACTGGTAGAAGTCATCCGTGGTGAGAAAACATCTGCTGAAGCAATCGCAACTACTGTGGTTCTTGCTCAGAAAATGGGTAAAACACCTATCGTGGTAAATGACTGCCCGGGCTTCCTTGTGAACCGTGTATTGTTCCCTTACTTCGGTGCGTTCGACCTTCTTCTTAAAGATGGTGCAGACTTCCAGCAAATCGATAAAGTGATGGAAAAATTCGGCTGGCCAATGGGCCCTGCTTACCTGATGGACGTTGTCGGTATCGACACAGGCGTTCACGGTGCAGAAGTAATGGCTGAAGGCTTCCCTGACCGTATGAAACCGGACTTCAAAGGTTCGATTCAAACCATGTATGAAGCAAAACGTTTGGGTCAAAAGAACGACGTTGGTTTCTACAAATATGAATTAGACCGTAAAGGCAAAAAAGCCAAAGTGGTTGATCCAACTGCATATGAGCTGGTTGCTTCTGTTGCGACAAGCGACAAACGTGAATTTGATGCTCAAGAAATCATTGACCGTATGATGCTGACTTTCTGTAACGAAACTGTTCGTTGCCTGGAAGACAACATCGTTGCAACTGCTTCTGAAGCAGATATGGCGATGATCATGGGTGTAGGTTTCCCTCCATTCCGCGGTGGTCCATGCCGTTACATCGACCAAACAGGTGTTGCTGAATACGTTGCACTTTGCGACAAATACGCTCACTTAGGTAAGGCTTATGAGGCGCCACAAATGTTGCGCGACATGGCTGCTAACAACAAAAAATTCTACGGTTAAGGAGCAACGTGAATGGCTACTTTAAATCCGCGTGACGTTGTCATCGTTGATGGTGTACGTTCAGCAATGGGTAAATCCAAAAACGGTATGTTCCGCAATGTCCGTGCTGACAGCTTATCTGCTGAATTGGTTCGTGCTTTGGTTGCCCGTAACCAGTTTGATGTCAACGAAGTTGAAGACCTGATCTGGGGCTGTGTCAACCAGACGCTTGAACAAGGTATGAACATTGCCCGTAACATTGGTTTATTGGCTGACTTGCCTAAAACTGTTGCAGGTCAAACGATTAACCGTCTTTGTGGTTCTTCAATGCAGGCAATCCATGCTGCTGCGGCGCAAATTGCAACCAACCAGGGTGATATCTTCATCATTGGTGGTGTAGAGCACATGGGTCACGTTGGCATGATGCACGGTATCGACATCAACCCGGAAGCGTCTAAGCACTATGCAAAAGCATCTAACATGATGGGCTTAACCGCTGAAATGTTGGGTCGCATGAACGGCATTACTCGTGAAGAACAGGATGCGTTTGGTGTTGAATCTCACCGCCGCGCTTGGGCTGCAACGCAAGAAGGTCGTTTCAAAAACGAAATTATTGGTGTTGAAGGTCACGACCAGAACGGTTTCAAAATCCTGTGCGACATCGACGAAGTGATTCGTCCAGATGCTAACCTTGAAGCATTCCAGGCTTTACGTCCAGCATTTGATCCGAAAGGCGGTACAGTGACTGCGGCGACCTCTTCAGCGTTGTCTGATGGTGCTTCTGCAATGTTATTGATGTCTGCTGAACGTGCTCAAGCATTAGGTCTTAAGCCACGTGCTGTGATTCGCTCTATGGCAGTTGCAGGCTGTGATGCAGCAATCATGGGTTACGGTCCTGTTCCTGCTACGCAAAAAGCGCTTAAACGTGCGGGCTTGTCGATTGCTGACATTCAAACAATTGAATTAAACGAAGCGTTTGCTGCTCAAGGTTTGTCAGTTCTTAAAGGCTTAGGCATTTATGACCAGCAAGATCGTGTGAACTTGAACGGTGGTGCAATCGCTCTTGGTCACCCATTGGGTTGTTCTGGTGCGCGTATCACAACAACATTGTTGAACGTGATGGAACAACAAGATACGCAAATCGGTCTTGCGACCATGTGTATTGGTCTTGGTCAAGGTATCGCAACCATTATCGAACGTGTTTAATATTTAATTAAATATTGAGATAACAAGAACCCCGCTTATTGCGGGGTTTCTTTTATTCATCAATAAATTTTATATTTTCATCAATTTCATTTTGAGTTTTCCATATTTCTGTATTTTTCATTACTGCTTCAATTTCAATATTTAATTTTTTGTATATTTTCAAAATTTTTTCCATTGATAAATCTAGTAAAAGCAGTTTTCGATTCAATAAAAAATTAATAAAATCTTTAAGATCAGCACGAACTAATTTATTCTTATAAATATAAAATGGTAACAAAATTCTATTTTCATGATTCTGCTCTGATAATCTAAGATCATAAAATTCTTTATCGAAGTCCCCCTCAATATTACTTAAATTTATGTATAAATAAAAATAACATTCACTAAATAGATGAAATTTTGGCTTAAACGCACTTATGATAGATTGTTCAAAATCCAAATTATTACCCCAAGGCTTAATCTCAGAAAAAGAATACTGTTCAACTAAAATTTCTTCGATTTTAAATAAAGGTTGTATGCAAATTTGTCCCATACTTTTTTCACCATCAAATATAGAATAAATTAAAAATCCTTTATTTGATAAATATTTTTTTAACAAATCCTGAAGACAATCATTTCTATTATAAATATCGATATAATTCACATCACTCTTTAATAGATTCAAACCTTTTCCTTGAAGAAATAAGATCCTATTTAAATCAAAATCTATTCCAAACAATTCTCTAATATCCTCATCAAGAAAAATTTCTTTAAAATTAATTTTTCCTATGAAATATTCAAATAGTCTTAGATAAAGTCCACCCTTTAGCATTTTTGATAATTCTAAAAAATTATTTTCATAAACATTTTTTAATATATTGAAAAATTTAACGTAAATCTCATGAACAAAATCAGACTTCCAACTATCTCTATTAATATTCAAAACTTCTTTAGCATTAATACCATAAAAATCAAATTCAAAAGAAAAGAAGTTAAACAAATCATTATCATACACACTGATATAATTATCACGAGTGGAAGCTATCTGGCCTTTAAACAGCAACTGAACCACATCATTAAAAGTGTGACTTCGATTATATTCCTTTATATCGAGAATATTTATTTTGAAAAAAATATTATATTCATTACACCATATTCTTTCTTTGCTAAAATCAAAGTTTTTTTCCAGATAACTTAAACCTCTCCTGTAAAAATACTTTTGATAATTTGAAAATTTGGTAAAATCTTCATCCAGATCAGTCTCTATCTTTATATTCACTATAGAAGATGAAGCTATTTTTAATAATTTCTTAAGTTGACAAAAACAACTAAACATGCGAAAAGACATTTTTGGTTAAACGATGTTTGCACATGCCACGGATTGTTACCGTCCCACTCAGCTTAGAACAGCGTGCACAACTAATTCTCCTGACCAA